>NZ_JAYGHM010000027.1:0-19709 GCF_034931125.1 Rivularia sp. UHCC 0363
CTCCCTGTTCCCTATTTGGTAAAAATCATGAAAAATCTGTGGTATTTAATCCACAGATAAAAGCTAATGAACGTTTTAGTTAAACTACTCAAATAGCCAGTTTTTCATTTTCGCCAAACTTTTCCAATCTGGCTTTCTGGTTAAACCGTCTTCAATACTACCTTTGATTTCGTCGTACCATTCCTGGTTAACCATAATCAACTGGGAAGCAACTTCTACATGGTCTCGCAAGCCTTTTTGACCCGTTTCCAGCATAGCTGTAGCCAGATTAACCCTTGCTTGGGGGTCTTGGGGATTTAACTTTACAGCCTTTTGAGCCGCTTTACAAGCAAGCTTTGGTTTATCTGCCAGCATATACAGCCAGGACAAACAAGTCCATGCGGCACTATTATCAGGTGCGCGATCGCAAACTTCTTTAAAAACAGGAATCAACTCGGTAGCGTCGGTTCCAGCTTTATAACTTTCTAAACCTGTATCAAACAGGGATTCAACTGTTTGAGTCATAGTAAAACAATCATCATGCTTTGAAGGAATTCCTTTGTCATTAAATAACTATTTACCAAAAAAGACAAAGGAATGGGACAAACTGATATTAGACACCAAAGGATTTGCCACAACCACAAGTAGCGTTAGCGTTGGGATTAGTGAACTGAAAGCCTCCACCAATCAAAGAATCGCTATAATCAAGCATCAACCCATAGAGATATAATAAACTTTTGCGATCGCAAACAATTTTAAATCCATCGTAATCAAATGTATCATCGTGGTCAGTAATTTGACTGGGGTCTTCAAAATCCATCATGTAAGACATTCCAGAACAGCCACCTTGACGTACTCCTACCCGCAAGCAGAGGGCTTTTCCTTGTTTTTCTTGTAATAATTTAACTTGTCTAAGTGCGGCTTCGCTCAGTTGAATTCCCCGTTTAGACTCAGTTGCTTGTGTCATTTATTTAGACTCCAATAATATGGTTAAACGATCGCGGGTGCGGCTCTATATACGAATTATGAACGGAAACTAGATAAAACTAGTTACATAACTTGGTTCGCAGCCGCTATTTTTGTTCTTGTATTCATTTTAGCGATATTGATCGAGCGAATGGACGTTTTAATTTTAAATAAAAAACGTTTTGAACTAGGGAAGCATATTGATTTCGATCCTTTTGGTTCGGGAAATCAAGAGCGCGAAAAATTTGGGTATGATGCGAATTACGAGCATGAGTCTATCTAATTGCAGCATCCCGAATATTTTTATCCTAAAATTGAAAAACTCGGCGTATTTATAAAAAAAACTTATTTACGGAGTTCCTATTTTTAATCCAGGAAAAAGGATAATAAGAATCCATCCAAACTTCCTTGTCCCAAAAAATAAAATTTGCACGGAAAGAAGAAAATAAATCCACTTTATGACAAGTTTTAGTCGCTCTACCATCCGTCGTTTAAAGAAAATACCCCAAACTCATTCTGTATGGGAAGGCGATCGCCGTCCATTTTCATCATCACACGCAAACGGGGAAGCATCATCACAAAATGAATGCATTATTTGGGTTGATGCACAAGAGGGAATTGTACGAGGGATGGACGTTGTAAATCCTTTATCTGGACCAGAAGCGGTTGTCCGTACTTTGATGCGGGCCATCGAAAGTCCCCACAGTCCAGCAAAACCGGCTCGACCTCAACGAATTGTAGTCCAAGATAGAGAAATTCAATTTTATTTACGGGGGGTACTGCAAGATATAGATATTGCAATTGATCGCGTACCCGAATTACCGTTAATTGATGAACTGTTTCGCGGTTTTTCAGAAGTTATCGAGAATCAAATTCCAGATTTACCTCCAGAATACGCGGACTTATTGAGAAATAAAGCTTTTGCTATTTGGAAATTAGCACCTTGGGAATTTTTAGAAGAACAGCAAATTTTATCAATAGAAATCAATCAGTGGGATATCGGTACTCTACACGCTTCAGTAATGGGAATGTTGGGTATGGAGTATGGAATTTTACTTTATCGTTCCGAGGAATCTCTGAAATATTTTCGTGCTACCGTTTTAAAAGAAGACTCTTCACAAGATTATTTAGAAGAAGCTTTTCTCAAACAAGATTGCTTGTTTCTCACATTTGAACGCGCTTCGCAAACTGATGAAAACGAAGATATTTTTGTAGATTTAGCAGATTTTCCACTATCGGAAATTAATCCAACTTTTGGTAATATTCATCCTCTTGAAGGAGTCCGGTCTATTTTATATGAAGAAGAAGCCAAAGTTGTATTAGTTGCGTTGATTGCTTTATATCGTTTTATTCGCGACCAGCGTACTAGCTTAATTAATGGTTTGTTTCCATCTTTGAGCCATCGCTATCGTGTATCTTTACCATCTCTAGAATCGACTAAATCAATATTGGTTACTGTTGCTACTCAAACACAGTTAACAAGTGAATTGGAAGAAATGTCGAGTTTTGAGGATGACGATCAAGAAACTATGCTAAGTTCTGTACCTAACTTAAGTTCGCTGCGAGATGATTTAATTCCGCAAGATTCTAATATTAGTTTGGGCGTAATTTCTTGGGAAATGTTGGAATATTTAGAGGATACTTCTAAGTATTATAAAGTAGGTGAAGTTACACAAGCTGGTGATGGCTTACCAGTAATCTTAATTCAAACATCCCGTCCCAAAGCAAAAACTGTAATTGAATGTATTGAAAAACAGGGTGGACTCAAGTCAATTTGTTTTAATCCCGGTGCAGACCCTTTTAATGGTAAGCGTTACGACCTTGGTTTATTACAAACTCAAAATCAAGATTTGTTTCTTTTTGGTGAATTTGAAGATGATGACCCATCTCATGCAGAAGCTAGACGAAAATGGAATCAGCGCTGTCAAAATACTCAAGGATATTGCGGTTTGATTATTGCTAAGGGATTAACCGGAGCTTCTCGCGGCAATCCTCAATTGCGAGATATGATGGCTCTGTTTGAAGCGCGTTATTTGTCACCCAAGGAATTAGGTATTGGTAGCTTTAAATTAATGCCTCAAGTCTAAAATATGATATTTATGGCTCTTCCGTACAAGAGGATGTTAACTAAATTCAAAACAGGGAATAGGGAATGGGGAATGGGGAATAGTAATAAGAAGCAATATTTATTGCTTTATATCGAGTTAAAAATCCAATTGTCTTTAATTGTCTTTATATAGTAAGGATAGAAAGCTTTTTAGTCATATATTTAGCATAATATGTACTGAATAACCATATATAATTTATTTTATATAATTGATTTTTTTATTTATTTAATTCTTTACTTATACAGCCGATTTCATTTGATTAAGGTACAGAACACATAGTTATAAGGAAGTAGGGAGTAGAGCAATATACCTCATTTATTTACAAACTGCTATATATCCAAATATATTTTAAATATATCTATTCGTTTCAGAATATATTTTATATTTTATATTTTCTCCTAACCTTAAGTCGATTGGTAGAAATAAATCGAACTATGTAACAGAATGTAAATTAAGTTTAAAACCCTTCCCCTATTCCCTACTCCCTTTTCATAACTGTTAACCTACTTACTTTCTGTTTGCTGCTGTAACATTTAATCAACATGAGTTTTTTTTAAATAAAGACTTTATATGATTAATGTATTTACTTCATAAAGAGAAAAATTAATCAATTTTTTTTGATTTTATTAAAGATTAAGTAAAGTAAATAATGATTTTAAAAAATAGATATACAATCTAGTAATCAGTAGATTGAATGTTTGATTGAAAATATGTTGATGAACTTTTATTTATATGTACGAGCATTTAGGGAATAACTTAGACTCTTATAAGAATTCAGTAATTCGCGTGACGATTGAATTTTTAGGATTACAATGCTCAAACAAAATTTATGATAAAGATGAATCTATATTATATGGTGATAATTTAAATCAAGCTATCTCTCGACAACGACAAAAATTAACACAAAAGCTTAAATTATGGCTGCAAAATGTTAGCTTGCAAGGTTCAGGAAAAACTCAAAAATTACTATCTAAGGAGGTGATACATCCGATAAAACCATTATTGATTGAAAAGAACAAAATTGCCGGAGATTATTTGCAAATTTCTGAAAAAACTTTGGATGTTTATTTGGACGTTTATAATCATCCCGTACAGTTAACGCTTGAAGAATTGCGATCGCCAAAATTAAATTACGCAAAATTTGTTCCTCATCAGTTAGCAAAAGCTATTAGTGCTTCACTTGCAGCGTTAAGAAAATACAGGTATGGCTTTGTGAGTATGTATCGCGACAATAGCCAAATACTGTTACAGTTACTTTGTCATACTGAACAAACTTTAATTCGTGCTTACTTTAAAGTAATTAATAACCATTTGTATCTGCTGTTGCAACACGCTTACACCGCAGCAGCCATTGATTGCCATTCTGTAGCTTTGATGGTAATACAACTGGAGCTAATGCTTACCCTGGTATTAAAAGTATGTTTGGAAATGATTTATCAAATGCTCCATCTGTTAGCAGAAGAAATTAGCAAACGCTTCAATACAGAACAAGCTAATACTTTAATGCCATGTTTTTAGATAATGAAAGCATCTATTTTTTTCTCGAAGTATTTAGCGACAGTAATTGCGATCGGTCATTAAATGCTTATGAAGAGAGAAAAAATTGCAAACCGTTATTAGCTTAACAGTAAATGTCTCAACTAAATTTATAAAATTTACTTCTATCGCACTTTATCTGGAAGTTTTGTTGAGTTCAATTTAACAAAGCAAAGAATGTACCATATCCTACCGTAATCAACTCAATTTATAAATGATGATATAGATATCTAGTTGTCTTGATGAATTATGCAAGGATAAATTTTACTTTCTGTACAAACACTAATCCTTGTTTAGTTTTGGCAACTCTGATACGATTATCGCTCTCATTATTTATTTTTTGATTTCTTCAATGATGTCAATATACAGCAGATAACATCACAAAATGACCAATAAGAAATGGGCTGTAAAACGTATTACAGTAAATCTCGCAGCACAAGAAGCGGAAAAACTGGAAAAATATTGCCAGCAAACCGGTAGACCAGCGACAGATGTAATTCGAGAATTGATTCGAGGTTTATCCATCTTGGAAGAAAATAAAGATGTTGCAAGTTAAAGAAGTAGTTAAGCTAAAAAGCGTTTTCAGGCGGCAACATCGGACAATAACTGTGAAGACTTGATAGGGATCGGGACTGCTTTCTTACCCGAATGTAAAGCAACGGCAAATTCCGTCACCAATTCAGTTACAATCTGTAAAGATACTGAATTATTAAAAACGAAATGCGAGTTGCAATCGTAGGTGCGGGACTAGCCGGTTTATCATGTGCTGTCGATTTAGCCGATGCCGGTTGTGAAATCCAGATTTTCGAGTCTCGTCCATTTATTGGTGGGAAAGTCGGTAGTTGGATTGATAGCGATGGTAATCATTTGGAAATGGGATTGCACGTCTTTTTTGGATGCTACTATCAACTGTTTGATTTGATGAAAAAGGTGGGTGCATTTGAAAACTTACGTCAAAAAGAACATACCCATCAGTTTATAAATCGAGGGGGGCGTACTGGTTCTTTAGATTTTCGCTTCTTGACTGGTGCGCCCTTCAATGGATTGAAAGCTTTCTTTACCACTTCTCAACTGTCGTTACAGGATAAGATCCAGAATTCTCTAGCGCTGGGGACAAGTCCGATTGTGCGAGGCTTAGTTGACTTTGATGGTGCAATGAACACTATCCGCGACTTGGATAAAATTAGCTTTGCAGACTGGTTCCGCAGTCACGGTGGAAACAATGGCAGTATTGAACGGATGTGGAACCCCATTGCTTACGCTTTGGGCTTCATCGATTGTGAAAATATGTCCGCCCGCTGTATGTTGACAATATTCCAGTTATTTGCAACTAGAACCGAAGCTTCAAAACTGCGGATGCTCGAAGGTTCTCCTCAAGAATACCTGCACCAGCCAATTCTAAATTATTTGCAAGCCAGAGGAGCCAAAATTTATACCCGTCGCCAAGTACGAGAAATTAAGTTTACCGAAGTTGAAGGTACGGCGCGGGTGGATGGTTTGGTAGTAAAGAATGGAGAAAACGAGGAAAATATCACCGCTGATGCTTACATTGCAGCTTGTGACTTGCCTGGAATTACTCGATTGTTACCCTCCGAGTGGCGTAAATGGTCGGAGTTTGACAATATTTACAAATTGGATGCGGTACCTGTAGCAACCGTGCAGTTACGCTTTGATGGTTGGGTAACAGAAATGCAGGATGCCGAGAAACGCTCCTCATTACAGCAAGCTGCGGGTATAGATAATTTACTGTATACCCCGGATGCCGACTTTTCTTGCTTTGCCGATTTAGCTTTAACCAGCCCTGCTGATTATTATCGTGAAGGCAGCGGTTCTTTGATGCAACTGGTACTAACACCAGGAGACCCTTTTATTAAGAAAAATAACGAAGAAATCGCCAAACACGTCTTAGCTCAGGTACATGAGTTATTTCCTTCCTCGCGAGAATTAAACATGACCTGGTATAGTGTCGTTAAGCTTGCTCAGTCGCTGTACCGCGAAGCACCGGGAATGGATGTTTATCGTCCGCAGCAAAAAACGCCCTTGGAAAATTTCTTCCTCGCGGGTAGTTACACTCAGCAAGATTATATCGATAGTATGGAAGGTGCAACAATTTCGGGAAGGCGTGCTGCAAAGGTCGTTTTGGAAACTGTAAAAAAATAGCTTTTTAAAAAAACTATATGGCTAACTGGTTGGAGCATACCGTACAAGTAGAGGTAGACGCTCCTATAGATGTAGTATGGGGTATGTGGTCGGACTTAGAGCAGATGCCTCGCTGGATGAAATGGATTGATTCAGTCAAAGTTCTTGAAGACAATCCAGAATTATCCCTGTGGAAATTAAACGCTGGTGGATTCAACTTTAGTTGGCGATCGCGAATCCTCAAGATAATACCGAATCAAATAATCCAATGGGAATCAGTCGATGGTTTACCCAATAGAGGAGCAATAAGATTTTACGATCGCCAAAATTCTAGTATTGTCAAACTGACCGTTGGTTATGCCATACCCGGTATTATTGGCAAACTAATGGATAACTTGTTTTTAGGACGAGTCGTAGAATCAACGCTGGAAGAAAGTTTGGCAAGGTTTAAGGAATACGCTCAAACTGGAGTTACTTCTCTCGAATAACTGACTTACCAGGTTGGGTCGCTGAATATACTAATAGTCAGTTTTTCTCGTCCTGCTGGTACCGAACTAATGCAAGCGCGGATAGTATCTCCACTCACCTCTACCGTGCAAGCGTGACAAGACCCCATTAAACAACCAGTAGGAATAGATACCCCTGCTCTGTCAGCTACATCGAGCAAAGATTCTCCGATTTCGGCATCAACTGTAACATTATCTGGTAAAAACTGGACTTGAATGCTCATGTTTTTTTGAGTTAGGAGTTAGGAGTTAATAAATAAATGCGGTGACGAGTGGAAATAGGGTCATTATAAACTACCAACATATACTTGCTAATTTAACAACTACTCCCTTCCCGCTCTAAATTTACCTATCTCTGTTTACTTCTTTCCTCAGCGCTCTCTGCACGCCACTTGCTACAAGTCGGGGAACCCGCCCAACGCAGTGGCTTGTCTCAGCGGTTTTTTAATCGGTAATCTTCTGCCGGGAAGGGAGTAACAACTAACTAAGATAATAAAACGCTTAAGTCTAAATAGCGTTCTACATTTACAGCCAGAGAATCTAAGAGTTTTTCTCTTTGTTCGCGATAATTAGGAACACCAGTAGGTAAAGATTTTAAACCCCGCTGTTGACGTAAGCGATTTAACCAAGCGCGTCGCCAGGGTCCGTTATCAAACATACCGTGAAGATAAGTACCCCAAACCGATTGACACTTATCTACTAAACCTAAATTAACATCATCAAATAAAGCCTCGAAACCTTGAGTATTCGGACCTTGGGTTTCAATCCGCGAACGCCCTTGATGGATTTCAAAGCCATGAACGGGTAAGCCAGCTTGAGGAAAATTAGAAGTAACTTGGCGCTGTCGGGCTATTTTTTGTCCTGTAATTACGCTTTTAATCGGTAATAACCCCAAACCTCCAAATCTACCAGCTTGTCCTTCTATCCCTTCAGGATCGGCTATCATTTGACCTAAAATTTGGAAACCACCGCAAATTCCTAATACCGTTCCACCCGCTGCTGCATAATTTTGAATTTGCTCGGCCATTCCAGTTCTTTGGAGTAACAATAAGTCGGGTATTGTAGTTTTCGTACCTGGAAGAATTACTGCATCAGGATGTCCCAAATCATGCTTCGGACTTAAGTATTTTATACCAACGCTGGGTTCCGATTCGAGGGGGTCAAAATCTGTAAAGTTAGCGATTCTTGGTAACTTAACAACAGTAATATTTAGTTCACTGTTAAATTTGCGCGGTTTTCGTTCTAATAGATCGAGAGAATCTTCGGCAGGAAATACCTGTTCTAGATAAGGGATAACTCCTACAACTGGAATCCCAGTCCTTTCTTCCAACCACTTAATTCCCGGTTCCAAAATCGAACGCTGTCCCCGGAATTTGTTAATTACGATTCCTTTAATTAAAGCCCGTTCGTCTGGTTCCAATAACTCCAAAGTGCCAACAACGTGGGCAAAAGCACCACCACGCTCGATATCAACTACTAATAAAGTCATTGCATTCAAATGCTTAGCAACTCGCATATTAGCTAAGTCGCGGTGTTTGAGGTTGATTTCCGCAGGACTACCAGCACCCTCGCAAACTAATAAGTCAAATTCCGTTCCCAGGTTATGTAAAGATTCTTCAATCGCTTGCCATCCGATGTCAAAATACTGCTCGTAGTAGTCCGTAGCGCTGACTTTCCCTACAGGCTTACCCTTAATAATTACCTGAGAAGTCATATCTCCTTGAGGTTTTAATAAAACTGGGTTCATTTCTATCCAAGGAACTACCCCCGCAGCCCAGGCTTGTACCGCTTGTGCGTAACCAATTTCTCCACCATTGGCTGTAACATAAGCATTGTTCGCCATATTCTGACCTTTAAAGGGGGCCACTCGCCAGCCGCGTCGCGATAAAATACGACAAATTGCGGCGCATAAAAGTGATTTCCCTGCGTGGGATGTTGTTCCCACTACCATAATTGCTTTCATAATTAAGTATTATCTTTTATTTTTCGGACTGACTAAGTAAAGGGATGAAGCCAAGGAAAATGCGATTAGCGACTGGGTAATTGATAGCACCTAGTTTCAAAATCGAACCCTAATAAATCAAAGTAGGTTTGTATTCCCATTTATAAACACTTCACAAAGGAAATTGAGGCTTCCGTATATATTGTTCCCCTCTTAACCTTACTCCTAACTATTCTTCACCTAATTACCGTAATTATTCCTGTCCCGCTAGAAGATTGTGTACTTTAAGGGGTAGCGAAAAGGGATCTACTTAAAAAGGTAATCTAAATATACGTGTGAATGCATTTTTGAGGCGATCGCCAAATGTAGGAACGCTCCAAGCCTCTGATGACGCGCTTTCTACCATTTGCCGACCCAAAGGAGTTAGACGAAAACTATCTGTTATACCTTGTCCGTCAACTTCGCGACGCAGCAAACCGACTTCAATCAACCATACCAAAGCGTTATCTGCTGCTAATTCAGACAAAGGACGTTTTGTATAGTTGTTTTTCACACCATTACTACCAGCAATTTCACTCATTGCTATTCGTCCTGCGAGCATCTTTTGAAATAAGCTTAAATTGAAAGGAGAACATCTGAGCGATCGGGAAGCTCTTTTTTGGGTGAAATGAGAATAGGTAAAACTTTTTTGGGTTTGCGAATCAACAGCAGCCATTTTGGGTATATTGATATTATTTTTACTTACTATGTTAATCGTAATATTGTTTTAATTTAAATAAAAATTATTAATTTGCCCAATTTATCTGATTTACGGCAATTTTAAGATATACCTGCTCGCAGGTGCGGAGCTAGCTTTGGTAATAAATACAGCTACACCCCGGTTATATAATCAAACAATTCAAAGTAGAAAATAGCTAAATTTTAAACAGATTAATAATCTAAATTCTATTGATTTATTTAATAGTTATTCAAAGAATACACAATACTAAGTAAAGATACAACAATTGATAGATTAGCAGGTATTTAAGATAAAATACTCATTGCAATCAAGTAAATTAAACTAAAACTATGGCTCTCTCAGTTGGAAGCGAAGCACCTAATTTCACCACCAAAGATACCAACGGCAACACCGTTTCTCTGTCAGATTTTAAAGGTAAGACAGTAGTTTTGTACTTTTATCCCAAAGACGATACTCCTGGATGTACCAAACAAGCCTGTAGCTTCCGCGATGCTCAATCGCAATATCAAAGCAAGGATATCGTTATTTTAGGTGTAAGTGCAGATGATGAAGCTTCCCACCAAGCTTTTACTGAAAAATACAATCTCAATTTTCCTTTACTTGCTGACAACAACAAAGAGTTAATCAAGGCTTATGATGTTGATGGTGGTGGTTACGCGAAGCGCGTTACCTACGTAATAGATGGTGGAGGTAAAATCCAGAACGTTGATGCTAGCGTTAATACAGCTAGCCACGCTGAAGATGTATTGAAATCTTTGGGTTTATAATTAATGTAGAGACGTTGCAGTGCAACGTCTCCAAATCTCACGTTTATTTTAACAATCTTGCTTTAATTCCCAGAAGCAGGTGTTTGCGCTGGAGTATAAACTGGCAATGCAAAATCAAAATTGCTGGGTTTTTGTTGTCCGCTTACCGATTGTTGCTGACTCTGTTGCAGCAAGCGTTGTTGTTTTGCACGAAATGAATCAGCTTCCGAATTAATTTGTTGTCTATTTTGGGAAGAAAAACCTTGCCAATCTAAATTGCCAAAATTTGCCTGATGAATCAAACTCATTGGATTGAAATTACCATCTTGAGGTCCGTTGATCGAATCTCCATCACCTTGTTTTGACTCAAAAGTATTGTTTTGGTAGCTAGATGGAACAGAAAGGTCTTGACTGGTTTGAGCTAAGGTTGCTGATGGTGCAATTATGCAAGCAATGCCAACCGTAATTGCAGCAACTATTTTATTAAGCTGTACTTTCATGAAATATTCCCCTTTTACGAGTCTAATTAATACTTCTATTTTACGCAAGAGTACGACGTAGGCGGGGTTGAATGCTTAATAATGCTACAACCGCAAAGCCTAACAATACTAGTATTGCACCACCAAAAGTTACATCACCCCAGAAAGCGTGCATCACTATACTATTTAATCCCCAACTGTCATGTTGATACAGATAGCGGATAGCTTCGATCGCATAACTTAGAGGATTGATTGTTGCTACAACCTGCAACCATTGAGGCATAAACGACAAAGGAGCTAAAGCCGTACTGGCAAATAATAACGGTAGGTTGGTTACGAAAATTACCGCTATTAGCTCAATGTGTCCCGGTAGTGCGAAGGCTAAACCCAACGAGAGAGCCGTTACACCCAAAGCCAGGAGAAAGACGATTAAAGCTATGGTACCCAAACCAGCTGCATCCGGGATACCCGCACCTAAAAACGCCGCAGCGCCTACAATTACCGCTGCTTGCAGCAAAGTTTGACTGATAATAAAGATTGCAGAAGCAAAGACGATAGAAAAGCGCGACGCTAAAGGAGCAACTAATAAGCGATTTAAAAAGCCAAATTCTCGGTCAAACATAATAGGTAAACCAGCATTTAGCGCTCCACTGAAAGCCGTAAATACTATTATGCCAGCAGCTAAAAATTGAGCGTAATTTGTAGTATTGCCAAAAATACCTTTTGGTGCATTTTGGAAAAGTGCGCCAAATAACACCAACCACATTACAGGTTGAATAATACTAGCTACTAAAGTTGAAGGACGACGCTGTAATTGAATAAACAGACGACGAGTCAACGCTAAAGTTTCTTGAACTAACTCGCCGAAAACACTTTGATTCGCATCACTATATAGTTGTGGTGACGCTATTTGCTGCAAATTAATATCTGCTGATTTGGAAGGTAAAACTGTACCGCTCATGATAATTTTGGATTTTAGATTTTGGATTTTGGATTGAAAGATTTAGGAGTTAGGAGTTAGGAGTTAGGAGTGAGGAGTGAGGAGTTATTGGTTAATAAAACAACTATCAACCTTTAACCTCTAACCTTAACCTTTGACCTTTGACCTATTTCATACTTTGTTTCTTTTCAGCTTTCATATCGCGAGTTCCGACTGCTGCAAATTCGGCATCCATTAAAGTGCGTCCTGTTGCTGCTAGGTAAACATCATCTAAACTAGGACGAGACTGAGCAATACCGAAAGTGGGTAAACCAGCATTATTTAAAGCTTGCTGAATAGTCATTAAAGCGTCATTTTGCTGGGTAACGACCAAATTTAACGAGTTACCTTGAGCGTTATTAATAATTGCTTCTTTTACAAAAGGTAGAGAAGTAAGTAAATTTTTGGCTTTTTGAGCTTCATCATCTGAGGTAAACTCGCGAATGCGGAGAGTTACTCGATCTCCTCCTAATTTATCTTTTAATTGGGATGGTGTTCCAGTCGCAATTACCTCACCACGATCTGCGATCGCAACTCGATCCGACAAAGCATCGATTTCTTCTAAATAATGGCTGGTAATTAATACTGTTGTTCCAGCTTCTCGCAACTTCCGCAAAAATTCCCACACCACGAAACGGCTTTCTATATCAAGTCCCGCTGTTGGTTCATCTAGTACCAGTACGTCGGGTGCGTGCAGCAATCCAGCAGCTAAGTCCAAGCGTTTGCGTAAACCACCAGAATAAGTTCCTGTTTTTTTATTCGCGTATTCCTGTAAACCAAGTAAATCTAAAACATTTTCAATACGCTGTTTTGTGACTTTTGCAGGTATATGATAAAGCGCTGCTTGCAGTTGCAATAATTCTTTTCCAGTCAGTACCTTATCTAAAGCAACCTCTTGCGCTACATAACCAAGACGTTTCCTGGCCTCTTTGGGATTATCAATTACAGAAATTCCAGATACTTCGATTTTGCCAGCATCTGGCGTAGTTAAAGTACACAAAGCACGCAGAGTAGTAGTTTTACCAGCACCATTAGGACCGAGCAAACCAAATATTTCCCCTCGTTCAACTTTAAAGGAAATATCCTTAACGGCTTCGGTAGTGCCGTAGCTTTTCTTTAAATTTTCAACTAAAACGGCAGGAGCCATTGACATTAACTCTTAAATATAAAAATCTCAACAAATTCTATCTTTATTGTAGAAGTCAAGCGACAGTTTGGATTTTAGATTTTGGATTTTAGATTATCCCCCCATCCCCTTGTCTCCCCATCTCCCCATCCCCTTGTCCCCCCATCTCCCCCTCTTGTCATCGGTTAAAAGTAGCAATCAATGTATCAAGAGGCTGATAAAGGTATTTCTATCGATTACCTTCAGCGGGCTGAGGTGTAAAAATTAGCTTAAAAACTACGGAGATTCACCCTAATGGATGAACGCCGTCTGCGGGAATACATTGCTCTGATTAAGGAACTTTTGAACTGTCCTAGTGGAGAGGAGTTTGTAATTTTAAAAGCCAATACACAATTGGTTGATGAAGATTTGATTATGGTGATGGAGCAGATCGCCATTCAAGCAGAAGAGCAAGGTGCTACTGGAACTACTGAGTTCTTGAGGAATTTGGCACAAGAGTTAAAAGGAATGTTAACGCAGGCAACAAAGACATTTGATGCTGGTTCGGAGCGTCCGTCTGCTTATTTGGAACTAATTGAAACGTTGATGAGTTGTCCTTTGGGAGCAGAAGCAGAAATTTTACGCGAACATCAAGATTTAATTGATACGCAGTTCATTTTGACTTTAGCACAAGTAGCAGGAATGATGGCAGAAATCGGCGAGCGAAAAGCTTCGGAATTTCTCCAAGGTATTGCTGCACCTTTAGCGAAGGGAATGAAAGCTTTACCTGCTGTCCAACCCGCTCAAAATTATTTGGATTTTCTGGGAGAAGTATTACGCACTACTTCTAACAGTAATGGGAATGCAAAAGTGGTGTATCCGTTATTGGCTGCGAATTTAGACAAACTAAATACGTATTTTGCCCAAGTTCTGCAAGATTGGGTCAAGGAAACTGTAGAAAAAGTGCAGCCTTCAATAGCCCATAGCGTTGTAGTAGATCTTGTTAATTTTAGTGTATTAATTCAACAGTTCTCATTAGGGAATAAAGCGGAAAACTTAGAAATTGCGATTATTGGTTATCAGGTAGCATTAACTTATTTTAATCGTGACAAATACCCAGAAGAATGGGCTGGAACTCAGAACAATCTTGGTAATGCTCTGGTTGAGCGTATTATTGGGGAGAGTGGAAATAATTTAGACGCAGGGATTAATTGTTATAAACTTGCCTTGGAAGTCTATCTACGCGATACTTTTCCTGAAGATTGGGCCATGACTCAAAATAATTTGGGTACGGCTTATAAAGGTAGGGAAAATGGAGATAAAGCAGAAAACCTGGAAATAGCTATTCAATACTATTTTGCTGCATTAGACGTATACCAACGTTCGGTATTTCCGTATCAATGGGCGGCAATTCAATACAACTTGGGTAACGTGTATTGCGATCGCGTTGCTGGTGACAAGGCTGAGAATATGGAAATCGCTATATTATCCTACAATGCAGCCTTGGAAGTGTATCAACCCAATCTGGTTCCGCAGCAATGGGCAATGACTCAATATAATTTGGGTAATGCTTATAAACAGCGTATTCGGGGGGACAAGAATGAAAACTTGCAAAAAGCTGACGAATGTTATCTAGCTGCAATGGATATTTATAAGCGATATCGCGACCCTGAAGAATAAGTGATTTTATTGCTCACATATACACATTCGAGAAACCCGGCTTTTTATTTTTTTATTTATAGTAGGACTTAGCAAAAAGGCATATTTTGTTGTAGGGTGCTGTGACACTTTGACTAATTTTTAACGTAATAATGAGGTTATAGTGTCACGCACCAACCAGGATCTTGTGACAATTGCGTAAGTCCTATATAAAAGTCGGGTTTCTAGTTTAAAAGTTTATACTCGATCAAAGCTGGTTAATAATCAAATTTTGATATTCTTGTTCGGTCACAATATCAAAAGTAGTTTCAACTCTATCTAAAAATACTAATCCCTCAAAATGGTCGTATTCATGCTGGAAAATACGAGCAACAAAATCCGTTAATTCTTGCTTTTGTAATTGACCATATCTATCGGTATATTCAACTTCAATTTCTCGATATCTCGGAACTAATCCCCTAATTCCCGGAATACTTAAACAGCCTTCCCAACCTTTAACAATGTCATCAGAATAATTAAGAATTCGCGGATTAATCATTGCTGTCGGCTCCATCAAAGGGGCATTTGGATATCTGAAATTGGGACGAGAAGCAACGATAAATATACGATAACCCACGGCAACTTGTGGTGCGGCAATGCCTACACCGTTAGTCTCCTTCACTGTTACCAATAAGTCATCAATCAATTTTTGAATGGTTTTGTCTTGAATATCTTTAACAAACTCGGCTTTTTGGCGCAGAATCGGATTACCTAACTCAATAATAGAAAGTTTTTCAGACATAGTATCAATTATCAATTCTTATATTTTACAACTGGATAAGCTGTTATGCATTTGATTTGTATAATGCTGGCGAGCATCTTGCTCGCACTACTTATTTATATTTCACGAATCATTTAGGACTGCTATATCACACGATAAATTATCAGTTTAACCATTAATTATGTTTCTTGAGTACGTAGGATGCAAAAAGATCTAAAAAAACTTTGAATACCTTGCTATGTAAGCATTATTATCTTACTCTCCCCAACCCTCTTTTACGACTATTTGATTAGCATGAACTTGTCCTGAATAAACTTAATTATTTATTGATAATTGAGCATTGATAAATAAGTCGGTACAAATAAAACCAACTATGTAACGGTTGGGTAAATTGGTCTCAAAGCCTATTCCCTATTCCTAATCACGATTTTCAACGCCGACCTACTTAATCGGTCGTTGTTAATCGTCTTTTGCTGCGGGTAAAGGTGCGGGTCTGACCGCTAAATTTACGGTTTTGCCGTTACGTTCTACTTCTATACTTAGCGGCTGACCAATTTTACTTTTTTCTACTAATCTTTGTACGTCTTCATTGTTGGTGACGCGCTGCTTATCAATGCTTACAATCACATCTCCTGCTTTTAGTCCACCTTGAGATGCCGGAGAACCGCGCATAATCCGGATTAATAAAACGCCTTTATCTGCTGAAATACTCGGAGTCCCTAATTCACCGTTGAGTTTTTGTTTTACATCGGGTGTCAATGTTACCATCTGAACACCTAAATAGGGATGGTCTACTCTACCTTTGGCGATTAATTCTTGAGAAATTCTTTTAATTGTATTTACGGGAATCGCAAATCCTATACCTTGAGCGCCTTTAATTATAGCAGTATTCATGCCTATGACCTGTCCGCTAGCACTTAACAAAGGTCCACCGGAGTTTCCAGGGTTGATAGCAGCATCAGTTTGAAGATAATCAACTCGCTTATCAGGCGCACCAATATCGGTGCTAGAACGACCTATAGCGCTAATAATTCCAGAAGTTACCGTATAGTTCAAACCCAGAGGATTACCAATGGCAATTACCGCTTCTCCCGGCTGTAAAGAGTCGGAATCTCCCAAGGAAACAGTAGGTAGACTATCCGCATTAATTTTAACTATCGCTACATCTGTTACCGGGTCTTCACCCAAAACCTGCCCGTCAAATTCACGACCATCTTTTAATTTTACAGTTACTCGATCCGCACCGTCTACTACGTGAGCGTTAGTTAAGATTTCACCGTTAGAGTTGATAATGAATCCAGAACCATTACCGCTTTCTCGTCTTTCTCTGGGTTGATTTGGCACTCCATTCCCAAAAAACCTCCGAAAAAATGGGTCGTTAAGTTCATCCGGAACGCTGGAACTTACTGTCTTAGAAGTATCAATCCGAACTACTGATGGACCGACTTGCTGTACGACAGAAACCACAAAATTAGGGTCTCCTGAGTTTTTAAAGATTGCGGGGGGCGCAATTTTAGGTACATTGGTATTTTTATCTTGAGCCTGCGCTTCTTGCTCCGGAACCTTGCGACTTATAACATTACCGACGTTAGAACAACCACTAAGTAAAGCAGTAGTAATTGCAACACTAAAAGTTAAGATAATTTTTTTTATGCAAAACTGCTGAGTTTGAGTTCTAGTATAAATATTACTTAATTTTGACTGATGGTCTTTTCTATTCATGTGATTTTCTTTCTCCGTGTGAGTATGTCGATGGTAGGATATTGCCTACTGGATGAATATAAGAATAACTGCCGTCTTAAAATTGAGTTTTGGGTTTAGATTGCCCGAACATGATGTTTTTGGCAAGTCTACTTATTTAATATCTGGTTTTTTGTGACGATTACCTAACAATCGGTGCTTGAAATGTCTGACAAAATAGAAAATTTATGGTCTCAAGTATTGGAACGCTTGCAGCTAGAACTGTCGCGTCCCACTTTTGAAACTTGGATTAAAACCGCGATCGCCGAAAAGTTGGAGCAGGACTGTTTGGTAATTCGTACTCCCAATCCCTTTGCTCGCAATTGGTTACAAAAGTATTACATAAAAACAATTGCGTCAGTAGTCCAGGATATTCTCGGTCGTCGAGTAGATATTTATTTTACGGTTACGAACGGCGATTGTGCTGACGAAATTAGCGATCGCCAAGCAACTAATAAATTACCCCCATCAATGAATATTTCCGGAGGTATCGGCAAAAATGGGCAAAAAACATCAATTTTAAATCTAAAATATGCATTTTCCCGCTTTGTAGTTGGTGCAAACAATCGTTTGGCTCATGCTGCATCTTTAGCGGTTGCGGAATCTCCCGGTAAAGAATTTAATCCTTTGTTTCTATATGGTGGTGTGGGATTGGGGAAAACCCATTTGATGCAGGCGATCGGTAACTATCGTTTAGAAATTTTCCCTAACTCAAAAATATTTTATGTTTCTACCGAACAGTTTACTAATGATGTGATTAGCGCCATTCGTAACGACAGCAGACAAAGCCTGCAAGAACATTACAGGGCTGCTGATGTACTTTTAGTAGACGATATCCAGTTTATTGAAGGTAAAGAATCCACTCAAGAAGAATTTTTTCATACTTTCAATACTTTATATGAAGCAGGTAAACAGGTAGTTATTGCCTCAGACCGTCCTCCCAATCAAATCCCTCGTCTGCAAGAAAGATTATCTTCCCGCTTCTCTATGGGATTAATCGCTGATATCCAAGCACCAGATTTAGAAACCAGAATGGCTATTTTACAAAAAAAAGCCGAAGATGAAAACTTACGTTTACCCAAAGATGTTATAGAGTACATTGCTTCTAACTACACGAATAATATTCGGGAATTGGAAGGTGCATTAATTCGAGCCACAGCGTATGTTTCTATTTGGGGTTTACCCATGACTGTGGAAAATATCAGTTCGGCTCTAGAATCAAAAGCCCAGAAAGTAGAAGCAACTCCAGTCGCAATTTTAAGTATAGTCGCCGATACTTTCAATCTTTCTATTGAAGACCTCAAAAGTAATTCTAGAAGGAGAGAAATTAGCTGGGCTCGACAAATCGGAATGTATTTAATGCGTCACTATACAGATCTAAGTTTACCTAGAATCGGCGAAGAATTTGGCGGTAAAGACCATACAACTGTTATGTATAGCTGTGAAAAAATTACTCAACTAAAACTTACCGACCACAACTTGGTACAAATCTTGCGTCAACTTGGCGATCGCATTAATATAAATCACAAATAACTCTGGGTGAAAACAAAAAACAAAAAACAAAAATTGCTTTATAATTTTTTTATAGATTAAGCTGTTAAATTATCTTGGAAATAAATCATCAACTCCATTGCTTGTTTATTAAATAGTTAAGTTAAGTATAAAAATTAATTAAAATTAATTAAAATTAATTAAAAGCCAATATTCTTGTGGAAAAATCGCATTTTTTTGGGGAAAACTCGCAACAAAACTGTGGAAAACTAATTCTAAGTATAAATACTCTGTGGAAAACTTAGCTTTTTCTCCACAGCTTTTTCCACAATTTGGTGTTTGTACAACTGTCTTTGAGAAAGACTGTGGTGAGTTTTCCACAACTTTTAAAAATGGAACTATCAATATTGCAAAAATGTTTATCAAACCAAAAATGTACGATTTCGCACTTATCACCTTAATTTTTACCAAATAATCTCTATGAATATATAGTGGTAAAAAAATACCGTATAAACTGATTACTTTAAATATAAAGTAGCAATTTTAACATGGCTAGAATAAAGAATAAATTCGGCTTTGATCGAATAGAAAACTGTTTTTCCCCCCTGCTTTTTCTACATCTTCTCGATCAAAGTGAATTTCGGCATCAATGGTAGCTAATCTTATGTTTATAGGACTTAGCAAAAAGGCATATTTTTCTTGTAGGGGAGGCGGTTGAGGGGGCGTAGATAATATCCCCCTTTATTGCAGCTGCTGTGACACTTAATTAAAAATTGAAGGTAATAATAAGGGTTGTAGTGTCACCGAGTAAAATTTTAAGGTCTGAGCAAGACGG
>NZ_JAYGHM010000027.1:19787-52456 GCF_034931125.1 Rivularia sp. UHCC 0363
ATACTCACGCACCATCCGAGTTTTGTGACACTTGCGTAAGTCCTGGTTTAATTAGATGTACAAGCCATATGCAGCATCCGTAAAACACAATGAAACTAGTTTGTAACCAAAGCGATTTAAACACTCACCTTTCACTAACTTCTCGTGCTGTTCCTTCACGTCCTACTCATCCCATACTTGCCAACGTGCTGTTACAAGCAGATGTTGCCACTAGTCAAGTAAGTTTGACGGCTTTCGACCTCAGCTTGGGAATTCGTACCACATTCAAAGCCGAGGTTTTAGAAGGAGGAACAATTACTCTTCCAGCTAAGCTACTTAATGATATAGTTTCTCGTTTACCAGAAGGTGAAATAACCCTCGATGATGAATCATCGGATATAGAATCTGAGGGAGTTGGTTTAACCGTTACCCTCAAGCCAAAAAACGGACGCTATCAGGTACGAGCAATGGGTGCAGAGGAATTTCCCGAACTACCCGTAACTGAAAACGAGAAAGCAATCCATCTTACTGTTAGTGCATTAATTGAAGGTTTGGGTGGTTCTTTATTTGCCACAAGTGCAGATGAAAGCAAACAAGTGCTGACGGGAGTACATTTGACAGTTAAAAAAGACAGTTTAGAATTTGCAGCAACCGACGGACATCGTTTAGCAGTAGTAGAAACTAGCAACGAAAACTTAGATGCTGATGATGATGAGCAACCAGATTCCGTACAGGTAACATTACCAAACAAAGCTTTACGAGAATTAGAAAGAATGCTAGCTCACAGTTCAAAAGAAGATGAACCTGTAGCAATGTATTTCGATGAAGGACAAGTAGTTTTTGATTGGCAAAATCAGCGCTTAACAAGCAGAACTTTAGAAGGCCAATATCCAGCTTATCGTCAACTTATACCCAATACATTTGAACGAGAATTAACTTTAGATAGAAAGCAACTTATTAGCGGATTAGAAAGAATTGCTGTATTAGCCGACCAAAAAAATAATATTGCTAAACTCAGCATTGATAGCGAAGCCCAAGAAATTACCTTATCGGTAGAAACTCAAGAAATTGGTAGCGGAATGGAATCAATGCCAGCACAGATATTAGGAGAAGATATTGATATTGCATTTAATATTAAATATTTGATGGAAGGTTTAAAAGCATTACCTTCAGCAGAAATTCAAATGCAGTTAAACAACAATTTAGCTCCCGTTATTTTTTCTCCCATCGGAGGAATCAAGATGATTTATTTAGCAATGCCAGTACAGTTGAGAAGTTAGGAATTGGGCAAAGGGGACAAAGGGAATTTTAACCTTTGACCTTACTTACCTTATTTAATTGGAATTTCAATTGATAATTCCGTACCTTTGCCGGGGAAAGAATTGCATTTAAACATACCATGATGTTTGTCAACTACTATTTGATAACTAATTGATAAGCCTAAACCAGTTCCTTTACCTACTGGTTTAGTGGTAAAAAATGGGTCAAACATTCGTTTCATGACTTCTTCAGTCATTCCTAAGCCGTTGTCAGCGATACGAATTACAACTCCATTCTTATTTTCCGCAATCTCAGTGCAAATCTTAATTTTAGGAATTGGAGATTGATTTTTATTAGTTTGTAATTCCCAAAAAGCATTGCTGACTCCTTCTTCTAAGGCATCAATTGCATTGCTCAAAACGTTCATTAATACTTGATTTAACTGCCTTGCGTAACATTCAACTTCAGGTAAATTACCGTATTCTGTAATTATTTTAATACCGGGACTATCTGGTTTTGCTTTTAAACGGTATTGCAAAATTAATAATGTGCTATCAATACCTTCGTGAATATTCACAACTTTCAAATCGGCTTCGTCGAGTCGAGAAAAATTTCGTAAAGATAACACAATTTCGCGAATTCGTGATGCTCCTATTTTCATCGAATCAAGCATCTTTGGTAAATCATAAACTAAAAATTCTAAATCAATTTCTTCCGCTCGCTCGCTAATTTCGCAGTTATCTGCTTTACAAGTTTGTTGATAAAGTTCTAACATACCCAACAAATCTTCTATATATTGATGACGAATGCAGTTTGTAATAGGGCAGATAAAATCATCTTGCTCCGTGTTTTTCGGCAATTTGTCCTGAGATAAAGTCATTTTTGATAAGAGGGAACAGCAAATTTTTTATTAAATCTAAAAACATTGTGAAATATTGTCACTTACAATGTCTCCAGTAAAAATACTGCCTTCATCTTTTAAATAGTTTGATTTTTATCTAATTAAATATTTTTTTAAATAAAGTTAATATTTTAGTATTTAAATATCAGGTGGGATGATGCCCACCTAATAAAATAAAAATCTAAGCCTTTACTGTTTCAGAAAAACGAATTTTTAAATAATCATCCTCCATCTTTGCTCCAGATGGTTGCAGTGCTGCTAAAGCTTGCGGTAACACCAAATTGCGGCGATGATTACCGATGGTAATATTCAATTCATCGCCACTTTTACTCAGATTTACTTTATCTTTGGGAATGCCAGGTAAGTATAATTCTAAGCTGTATTGATTTTGGTCTTGGACAATTCTAATTGTATTCTCTTTGTAATATATTTGAGTCGGATCTTCATCTTTATAAAGCGTTTCTTTAAGTCTTTCCAAAGCTTCCAAACCACACATTTCTTCAGAATAAAGGGGAACTTCTTTCACGGGTAAAGGATGGAAATTATCATGAAGTTCTTGACGATATTGTTCTTGATTTTCTTTCCATCTTCGGAAAAACGGGTCTTGCACTTCTTGTGGAATAATCCGATTTGCTATTACCAAATCCGTCGCAACATTGTACAAACTTAAATAAGCATGAGCGCGAAGAGATTCTTTGATGACCATCTTTTCAGGGTTAGCCACAAGCCGCACCGAAGTTTGAGTATTATCAGTTAGTACTTTTTCCAAGGCTTCGATTTGCTGATAAAACTCGAAAGGTGCATCCATCACCTCTTTATCCGGTAGCGAAAAACCGGCGATCGGTCTAAAAAACGGCTCCACTAAAGGACGTAACGCTACCGAAATATTTTGAAAAGGTTTATAAAAACGCCGCATATACCAACCACCAACTTCCGGTAAACTCAATAACCGCAAAGCCGTACCCGTAGGAGCAGAGTCAATAATTAAAACATCAAATTCGCCTTCATCATAATGACGTTTCATTCTCACCAAGCCAAAAATCTCGTCCATCCCCGGTAGAATTGCCAACTCTTCAGCTTGGATTCCCTCCAATCCCCTAGCCTGCAAAACTTGAGTAATATAACGCTTGACAGCACCCCAGTTTCCTTCAAGCTCTAAGAGTGCATCTAATTCCGCACCCCATAAATTTGGACGAACTTGTTGCGCTTCGTGTCCGAGTTCCAAATCAAAACTATCTGCTAAAGAATGGGCTGGGTCTGTACTTAAAACCAGCGTGCGATAACCCAATTCAGCACAACGCAGTCCAGTAGCCGCAGCAACCGAAGTTTTCCCTACACCACCTTTACCTGTCATTAAAATTACGCGCATGGATTATCTTTATTTCCTGAGAAGCTTTTACATATATTTACAATTATGACTTCTTTAAGGGGAAGAAATGCTGTTTAACTACATCCAATCGCGAACATTTCCAGTAATCAACATGAGAAATAATCAAGTCATCAGAATTGACTCCTAATTGACTCCATCCAGGGATAGAAATTCGCGGTCTCCAAGGTAGAGGTGTATTCCAGTTTAGAGTCCATTCAGTTTTGATAGTATCTCCTTCCCTACGAATATCGTGCAAATCCATCTGCGGTTTGATAAAGAAAGTTTCAATAAACTTAATCATCAACTTATAGCGATCAACTCCATTAAACTTATTCATCGGGTCTTTGAAATAAACGTCTTCCGCGTAAATGTTATAAGTTTGATTTTTAGGAAAACGTTGATAATCTGCCTTTAAAATCTCTAAAATATCCATAAATCAATTATCAGATACTCAATCTTCCATTGTTCACTGTTCGTTCCACAGCTTTTCCAACTGTCGTTTCCAAGCAGCTAAAACTCGTTCTCGCGATTCGGAACCTTGATCCATTTCACCCATTAAACCTTCAGCATAAAAACGCTCAAGATTTTGCATCGTTTCATCGATTGATTTTCCTTGCTGCTTGGAAACTTGAACAATTTCCTTAATTTTAGTTTCAGTTAACCGATTAAAAGCATCATTCACACCGACTTCATAGAGAGAAATTAATCTAGCGATCGCATCGCGTAAATCTTCTACAACCAAGCTAGCGCAACTGTGCTGAAATACTCCCCACAGCACATCTTGATGCAAAGCGTAACGAACTTGTTGAGTTTCATCGAAGTTAGCATCAAAAAATTGCTCTAAAAAAGGTTGTGCTTGCTGTGCTGGCATTATCGGTAACAAAACTCGCAGCCAAGTTTGATCTTCGCTCAGTAGTGCTAATAGTCGAAAAGTAGCAGTTTCCACTTGCCAAGAACCAGGTGCAAGAACATTTACCGCAGATGTACCAAATAAATCCGCGAGCGTATCAGCGATTTCATTATGTGTCATATTATGCAATTTGAGCTATGACTCATGCTACCGCTTATGAGTATCGCAATTTATCTTCCCAAAGGCTTATGATTTGAGAGTTAGGAGTTAGGAGTTAGGAGTTAGGAATGAGGAGTTAGGAATGAGGAGTTAGGAATGAGGAGTTAGGAATGAGGAGTTAGGAATGAGGAGTTAGGAGTTAAGAGCGGGAGAGGAGGAAGATGGGGGAGATGGAAGAGAAGTTATTACCTTTGACCTTTAACCTTTGACCTTTAACCTTTGACCTTTAACCTTTGACCTTTAACCTTTAACCTTTAACCTTTAACCTTTAACCTATGCCCTATTTTTTATAAATTAA
This sequence comes from Rivularia sp. UHCC 0363, assembly GCF_034931125.1. Classification (NCBI taxonomy): domain Bacteria; kingdom Bacillati; phylum Cyanobacteriota; class Cyanophyceae; order Nostocales; family Rivulariaceae; genus Rivularia; species Rivularia sp. UHCC 0363. Next base: position 24,664 of record NZ_JAYGHM010000027.1, read on the forward strand.
AAATACCGAACCAATTGCGCCTAAATTTTCCACATAAGTTTTATTATCGTAATATAATCCGGGAGATTCTCCTCCATCGAATAATATTCCTTCTTGCACTTTACCTAAACAGTTATTTCGAGCAATACTTGATAAAACATCATCAAACATATCTGGTAACAGTTCTCGATTCACTTCAGTTAGTTTGACATCAGAATTTGCTCTAGAATCATTGACTAATAAAATGACATAACCTTTATCAGTAACGGCAGCCATTGAACGATTTATGGCTTTTTTACAGGCAAATTCTCCTAAAGCTTCACAGATGTCTTTAAATTCGCCGTTACTATAAAATCTACCGTTACCTCCAACCATATTGTAATTAAGAATATCCTTATTTCTTCGACCTACTCCAATAGTTGCTTGACGTTGAGAAGGTTCTCCTCCAGATATACCAAAAGAAGAACGCTTATCTTTAAAATCTCCCGAATATTCGATTCCCCGTGAAATATTTAAACCCTGCGGTTTGTCGTCTGGATCGATATAATCCGCGTTAATTGCAGCGATGGGTTTTTTGCCATTTAATAAAGCGTTTTCGTCACCGATTATTTCACGGAATAGTTTAGGAACGTATTCTTGACGCAATTTACCGCTATCATTTTTAGCGTAGATCTTGTGAGCTAAACCGACATTTACCTTAAAATCTAATTCTTTTGATTTAGGATTAAAAATAATTACATGATTAATTCCCTGATTGGATGTTTCACCTAAGTTATTAGTCTTCAAAAATTTTATACTCGTGTTTGCATTTTCTCTCACACAATTATCTGAGGATGTTTTTTCTTTTCGTATATTGGTTGATGACTTTTGCTCTTGATAAGAACGGAAAGATAATATACCAATAACTATCAATATTATCCCGATAAAATTTCTATTGAACATATTTATATACTTAACTAATAAAATTTAATCATAAAAATGTTTTACCCTACCATATTTCCTTACCAAGGAGAAAGATGTCCGTCAGGACGGGGTGAGTCGCTTTAACAAGTTTAATTAGAAATTTATCTCATAAAAAAAACTCCCCACATAAATAATTTTGCAGGGAGACATTTAAATATAAATTATAAATTCGAGTTAATTGAAAATTCTATTATTCAGAATCTCACATTAAGAAAACCATTCCAGAACAGCTTCATCCTTAGTATTCGTATTACGTGATGGAGTTTCGCGATTAAACTTCATCTGAATTGAGCGGGTTTGCTCACCATCAACCGCAACTGCTTTAATTGGATAATCAATCAAACCATCTTGGAAGGACATTTGGAAACGGAATGTACCATCTGGATTAAGTTTGATTTGGCGATCGCCAATTGTTACAGTTGCATCTGGTTCGGTAGCACCATAAACAATTAACTCAGCGTCAGCAATTAACCAGAATTTGCGGGGACGTACAGGAGCTACGGATGCACTCATTCCAACACCAGACATATTTACACCCGATGCTGTGGGAAGCGCCCACATACCTACACCAGATGGGAAAATGTAGGAACTGATGGCTTGTTCTGGAGCCATTGAACCAGGAACGTGCTGCTGCGAACCGAACATAGAACCAGCTACCCGCATTGCTTCTGCGGATTCAGCCATCCCAAAGATTTGGTCGTAAATCGCGTTACCGTTAGCGTTACCGTTAGCATTACGGCTAACATCACCGTTGCTACCTGCACCATAGGAAACGGGCATTTTCTTCGCAGGTGGTACTAGTTCGTACTTGGTCTGACCGCGTAAATCTTCTTCAAAATCAACCGAGATAAACACATCTTCGATCCAGTCAGAAGGATATACAGGGGGAACGTGTACTCTTGCACTACGAGCTAGTACCAACCAACCACCATCAGCACAACGATAACCAATGTCGATTACGTAATCGCGATCGCTAACTGGAATTGGTAAATACCATTCTCTTGCAAGTTCATCGCTGGGATATTCTTGAAGATTATGAGCGCTTTGGTTATCTAAGTTGATGTCGGTAACATCATAGATTCTGAGCGCAAGCTGTTGTCCACCTTGTCTGCGTAAATCTTCTTTATGCTCGTTAGAAATATCCCAATAAGCATAAGCCCATTGTGGATCGCGAGGCATTAAAACAATACGACTCTCACCATAACCAGCCGGTAAATCAGCAAGTCCCTCGTCAACCGAAGCGAGAGTACCACCAGTTTTATCTTCCTGTCCTAACTCGAATTTTGCTGCTTCCACCGTTTCCTGTGCCTCCAATGAACGAGATTCCTGCCAAGATATTTTTTTACTCTGTGCTTCTTGAACTGCTGCGAGTAGCTGCGATTTCCGCATTCGACTATAGCGAGATACGCTATATTCACTAGCAACTTTACGCAGTTGCCGCAATGTCATTTCTTCTAATGGTGGGCGTTCTTTTGCCATGAATAAAGACCTCCTAAAGTTGAAGTAAGAAATTTCTTTTATTAAGGAGAGGTCGGTCTAATTACATCTACCCCAAATCGTTTTTATCAACTTGTTATATGATGCCAAATTTTCAATGCAGGAATGTATTTTACTTCTACAGAAAAAATTCCCAGATAAGAATAGGGTTCAAAGTTAAACACTTTTTAGGGTAGAAAATCACAATTTTTAACCCTTCCTTCGCAATTCTTCCACTCTTGCAACTTTCACCACAGAGTAAAAGTTTTTCTAATGTCATGTATAAGCATTCGTGACCGCAGAAGAATTACTTGCTACTAAATATTAACTATCATTACCCTGTTGGGATCAAGGGGTAAAGAAAACTTTTTTGTCCTAAGTACGAGTTTATAGGCTCTTTCGGGATCTATATGTCATCTTTCCTTAACATTTGGGACTCAAATGCTTCTGCCACGGCATTCTGAATTTCCTCAATGTCATGTTTTAATGACAAATAAGTATTATTGCTCATGAATAATAGTACTTACGTTCTTTTAGAGGAAAGGAAGCAAGGAATAGAGGAAAAACGATAATGAAAGCGGGGTAGAATTAATGTAGTCGAGTACTAGGCTGAGCACGGCTACAAACACAGAAAATCAATTAAAAAAAGCAAAAACAGATTAACCAATCTGGAGGGGGTTTGGGTGAGAATTGCCCAATTTCTTGGTTTTCCCCAACATCTCAACCAAAAATACAATCAAAAACTCTTTACCTAATTGAAGGTAACACCTGTTTTTCAACTAATACACGTCTATCCATACTAATTTCACCAACATATTCTCTACCATCAAATTCGTAAAATACTAACAAAGTTGTCGAATTCTTTTGATGCGAACCTAAAAGCCGATCAACTTCATCAATTACTTCCGTATAATCGCTACCCGAAACATCAGAAACAGCGATCGCTTTCTTATCCTCCTCATCTAAACGGCGATCGCCATTGCTATCAGCTTTGACGACTTCATACCACATTCCCCGGACAATTTTATCATCCCGCCTTTGCAAAACTACTTCTTGGGCATTTAAAAATAAAAAGTCATTTTCAGGGACTAATCGCCGTGCTGATTTGTCGTTAACATTAAGAAATAAATAATTATGCGTCCTTAACGCTTTTTTATCGTAATAATTTTGACGAGAAATTTGTTGAGAATTAATAGGCCCAACTAAATAAGCTGTACCTTCAAGTTCCTCGAAATTACCCAAGCTCATTTTCGCTTTTTCATCTTTTTGAGCTTCCTTACTGACCACACTACTTGCTGTACGTTCGTTCAAAAAATAACGTCCCAGCTGATAACCCCCGTAGCCGAAAACTACAAGTACAACTAAACCAATGCCCAAAAACAGCCGACGATTCGCGGATTTCATCTTTAATTATGAGGGAAAATCGGTCAATCAATTTTAGATTTTAAATTTTGGATTTTGGATTTTGGATTTTGGATTAACTCAACTGATAAATCTGACAACTTGAGAATAAAATCTAAAATCTGTAGCCGGACTGGATACAACCAAAATCGAAGATATTACAAATAAATTTATTATTTCATTAATTGCTACATAAATATGTTAAATAAAATAACGAAGAAAAACCGGGCTTCCATGCTTAAGAGCGCATTTTTATAATTTGCGACTCACAGAGAAACCAGGTTGGGAATTAGTATTGCTCTACGTCGAAACCGCGATCGACAAATATTCGCGGATTTAATTATTGTTGAGTATTGGAACCGTTAACAGGTTCAAAACCATTACTTCCAAAAGTAAAGTCAACATCAGTTCGATCTGAATCAGTACCTTCGGACGAAAAGGAACCAGCACCAGTGGAGATCAGCTTCACATCGTCAATCAATATCCCAGAATCGACAATAGAATCGGTTAAATCCACAATTCCGAAACCTAAGTTGTATGTTCCAGCTTCAGAAATTGCAACTTTAATCGTTTTACTGTCAGTTGCTTGTGAATATCCTTCTACAGATTTATCAGAAAAAGTCGGGTCGGATGTATCACGTAGAACAACCGGGAGTTTGGAAGCCCTGTGACTTTAGTCCAGGGAGGAAAAACGACTCGTGCAGATTTATCTGCCGTCAATATTTTCTTCTATCATCTTATCAACAAATTTCCTTAGCTGTTTTTGCCAGTTAGGAATGCGTTTTAACTTGTTTTTAACTCCAGGCAACACTTTGAAGCAAACCGGGTCTTTATCAAATGGATTTTTGCTCGTAAAACCTAAATCATTGTTTTTCTGAAATGGCATTGTAATTAATTGTATGTGTTGGTATACTAACTATAAAATAATATAAGTCAAAACAATGTCTTATGGATGCCAACAAATTTTAATTAGCCCTGACAAAGATTTAAAAGCGTTGCTTGAATATGTTTGTACCGAAGCGAATAATTTGATTAACTGCGGAGTTTACTACAGTCGTCAATATTATTTCAAAACAGGTAAATTCCCTAGTAAAGTCGATTTACATAAACAGATAGGGACTATTCAAAAGAATAAGCACTATCAAGCGTTGTATTCAGATACGGCACAACAAATATTAACTGGCGTTGCGGAATCTTTTAAGTCTTATATTGGATTAGTTAAAGGGATTAAAAAAGGTACTGTTACTCAAAAACCGAGACTGCCAAATTACAGAACATCCGGAGGTTTAGCCTTAGCTACATTTACGGGACGTTCCCTTAAATTGAAAGATGGATTAATTAGATTCCCATTGGGTAGTCTGGTAAAAACTTGGTTTGGGGTCGATGGTTTTTATCTTCCAATGCCTACCAATCTAGATTTTAAATCCATCCGAGAGGTTAGGATTTTACCAAGAAATAGGTGTTTTTATGCGGAGTTTGTTTATCAATCTTGTGATGTTGTTGTCAGTCTTGATAAATCTTCATGTGTTGGGAATTGACCACGGGTTGAATAATTGGTTAACTTGTGTTTCTAATATTGGAACTTCTTTTATTATTGATGGCTTACATTTAAAATCCCTTAACCAGTGGTACAACAAATCTGTAGCTAAGATGAAAGAGAATAAACCGTACAGTTTTTGGTCAAACAGACTTGCAGCAATTACTGAAAAGCGGAACAGGCAAATGCGATACGCCGTGAATAAAGCAGCAAGAATTGTAATGAACCATTGTATTGATAATAAAATTGGTTCGATTGTTTTTGGGTGGAACCAAGGACAAAAAAATAGTTCTAATATGGGTAAAAAGAACAATCAAAAATTTGTTCAAATCCCAACAGCAAAACTTAAAAGCCGTATTGAACAGTTATGTCAGCAATACGGCATTGAATTTATTGAAACCGAAGAAAGTTATACCTCTAAAACATCATTTCTAGATAATGATGTTCTACCTAAATATGGTGAAAAACCCGACGGGTGGAAGAGTAGTGGTGTTAGAGTTAATCGCGGTTTATTTAAAACTTTAACCGGAATAAGAATAAATGCAGATTGTAATGGTGCTGCAAATATTATCAGAAAAGTAGCTGCAATATTCAAATTTGATTTGAGTAAAGTAAGTAGAGGTGTTTTAAGTACGCCTAAGAAAGTTCGTCTCTGGACTCTTCAGAAATCCCCGTGTCTTTAGACCGGGGAAGCTTAACCAGTTTTAAAGCAAAGTTACCAACAGAGAAGAAAGCTGAATCGTTGAAACTCTCCGATGGAGTAGCTTCATTGGTCAAAAGACTGTAATCAAACTCCAAAATATCCCCAGCTTTTGCGGTAAATGCTTGCTTGATTCCCGAACCTTCTGTAGCATTCCCATCAACCAAAATATCGAGGGAACCAGATGTTAAATCCAGAAAATTTGATAAATCTGATTCTTCAACCGAACCACCCGCATCACTAAAACCATTGCTAATTAAAGCCTGGAATTCTCCATCGGTGGGGTTGATTCCAATTTCTTTAGTCTCAATACTAGTATCACCAATGCTTCTCCAGTTCTCAAAAGTACCCGGTTCAAAGGAACTACCTTCAAAACTACCATTGTTAACAAAACTATCTGTTACCAAGGGTTGAAATTGTGAAGACTCAGTTTGTCTTACTTCAGATATATCTTCTTTTGGAGCCGAACTGGTTAGATCGGTTATGGTATCAGCTTCGTTAGCAGTATTACCGTTGGAAACAGAAATAGTTTTAGGTTCACCCCTACCGTCATCAATAGATGCAGTCGCTTTGGATTCTCTAGTCTCAGTCCCATCTGGACTATCTTCTTTTGGAGCGGAACTGGTTAGATCGGTTATGGTATCAGCTTCGTTAGCAGTATTACCGTTGGAAATAGAAATAGTTTTAGGTTCACCCGTACCATCATCAACAGATACAGTCGCTTTGGATTCTCTAATCTCAGTTCCATTTGGACTAATACTTGCAAAAGCTTCAGAACTTGAAGTATTTTTCTGTACGGGAGTTGTTGTATTTTGATCTGCCATTTGATATTTTCTCTTAAGTTCTACCTGGGATTCTCACGTAACCATTCACATAGTAAATCATCAGCCATGATTATTCTCTGAATATAAAAAAAATGTATATTAGATATTTTTGATTTTTTATTGCTTTAATCAAAAAAGGATTATTTAGTTATCCTTAATCTAAGAATATGCAGCCATTTCAAAGATAAAGGTATTTGAAAAAGTAAATTGGTTTTATTAAATAGCATGATGTATGTTCTTGGAATTTGTTATCAGTCTAATTGTTCAACCCTGGAGTACTTGTATTTTTCAGATAAATGTCTTAATGCTTTTTTTTGTAATTAAACTTTAATAAATGATACATGGGATCAAAGTTTACTCAAAAAAATGCGTGTAAAAAAGTATTCATTTAACCAATATTAATGAGAAAATATTAAAGCATCCCCAAGTTTTTAGATGAAGGTATAAAATTATGGGTAAACCGACTGTTTTTATTGATGGTGCGGAAGGTACTACAGGCTTGCAAATTCACTCACGTTTAAACGATCGCGATGATATTGAAATTGTCAGCATACCGCAAGAAAAACGTAAAGATGCTCAAGCGCGATCGCAATTTATCAACTCAGCCGATGTCGCTATACTTTGTTTACCCGACGATGCTGCTCGCGAAGCCGTCAATTTTGTAACTAACCCTAACGTAAAAATACTGGATGCAAGTTCTGCTCATCGCGTTGCAGATGACTGGATATACGGTTTTCCCGAACTAGAACCCAAACGCAGGGAAGAAATCAAAAACGCTAAAAGAGTCAGTAACCCCGGATGCTATCCTACGGGGTTTTTGACCTGTGTACGTCCTTTAGTTGCAGATGGGATTATCCCCAAAGATTTTCCTGTAACTATCAACGCGATTTCTGGATATTCGGGAGGAGGAAAAAAACTGATTGAGGAATATCAAAGCATTTCTCAAGAGCAAGCAGACGCTTATGCTTACGGTATCTACGGATTGAGCTTCGGACACAAACACGTCAAAGAAATGCACAAGCATTCAGGATTGCAGTGTCCACCATTGTTTGTTCCATCTGTGGGAAACTTTGAAAAAGGAATGTTAGTGCAAATTCCTCTACCTTTACATTCGCTGCAAAATCAACCTAGCGGTGAATTGATTCACAACACGCTCAAAGAATATTATCAAAACGAAAAATACGTTTCTGTTGCTGCTTTGAATGATGATTCATTGCGTAAAGCTAAATTTTTTGATGCTCAAGCAGCGAATGATACCAACTTAGTACAAGTATTTGTTTTTGCTAACGAGGAGACAAAAGAAGCTTTATTAATAGCGCGATTGGATAATTTAGGAAAAGGTGCTTCTGGTGCAGCGGTGCAGAATTTAAATATTATGCTGGGTTTGGATGAGGATTTGGGGCTTGGTTAAATCTACAGGTTAGATAGCAAAGAATTCAAGTTTGAAATGTAGGAAATTTAGTAATGGATTTGACATTTGAAACTCAAAGATTACTATTAAAGCCGATATTAGAGAGTGACTTAAACACTCTACACGGTATTTTGATCGATCCCTATGTCAGAAAGTATTTATGCGACGATCAAATTTTGTCTTTGCAAAAGGTTGAAGAAATGTTAGTGGAGAGCCAAAAACTCTTTAATGAACAAAAACTTGGTCTTTGGCTTATTCAAACTAAAAATGAAGAAATTATTGGGTTTGTTGGTTTGTGGTATTTTTTTGATGAAAAGCAACCTCAATTAGTTTACGCTTTGCTACCCGAAGCGACTAAAAAAGGTTATGCTACCGAAGCCGCAACCAAAATATTAGAGTATTGTTTTAATACACTTGGTTATCATCATCTTTTAGCAAGTTGCGATCACCCTAACGTTGATTCCAGAAAAGTAGCACAAAGAATCGGCATGAAACAAGTTGAGGAAAAGCTCGTGGATGACAAACCCTTATTATTTTTCAAGGTTGAGGGTTGTCATCAAAATATTGTGACAGATTTCAATAATCAAGTACCAGATTTAAAGTAATCTAAAAGCCGATCGCCAGAATCAGCCCTTACTAAAGCCAGAACTATATCAGGCAAACTACTTAAAGTTGGGTAAACTAAATAACGCGGCTCCCATCGAGGATGAAACTTTTCTTTAAATTCGTGGAGTCCTTTAAAGTTATAAAATCGATTTAAGTGTTCGTATAGATAATGTAAACCTTTTTCCAACCGAGGTGATTTTTGATTTTCACCGACTCCAGCAAGGGCTGATAAACCAAGATTAAAGCTGTCATATCCTCTTTCTTGAAAATGTTTAAACATGGAAATAAACAAGAAATCCATTGTCCCGTTTTCAACTTCTGTTTTGCGTCGCATCAAATCAATAGTAATTTCATTTAATTGATACTCCGATATAATATTTGCAAAAGCAGTAATTTCACCTCCAGCAGTTTCTACGACGACAATTTCACAACCTCGTAGGTAATTTTCATCAAACCAACCTACAGAAAACCGTTTTTCAGAACCCTGCATCATTTTCAACCATTCATCGCTAATAACTTTTAGTTTTTGTAATAAGTCATCGGCGATCGGTGGCTGGTAAAATTTAACTTGATAGTTTAACTTAGTAAAGCGATTTACTACTGTTCTTAAATTCTTTCCCGCTTTACCTTCAAGAGTAAAACTTTTTAAATCGACAACCGCTTCTTCACCAATTTGAATCACTTTAAATCCTAAAGATTTATAGAGTTCGAGGTCATCCGGTAAAGTTTGATAAAAGCTAGGATACCAATCATTGCGATCGCAAAAATTTTCAAACCCTTGAATCGCACTTCTTCGATCTCCATCTGGTCCAATGGGGTCTCCCAACGCTACAGCACCCCGTCCTTTAGAAACATAGGAAATAACGGTTTTACCACTAGGACTAAAATAATAAGCTTTATCATTAAATAAAGTAAATCGTGCTAAAGAAGACTTACCATGCTGCTCTACAATTTTTATCGCTTGTTGTCTTTCTGTTTCTAAAGTCGTTCGTAACAGCACGGGACGTAGAAGCATAAATAAAGCATAAATGAAAGTAGTAACGGCAACAAAATAGATAGAATTGGCAAAAAAGTTTCCAAATCTAGTAGTTGGCTGTAACCCTGCATTATCTAAAGTAAAAAACATTGCTAGAGTTTGCTGCAATGCTTCAATGAAATTGAATTCTACACTGAATTGTCTATCTAATAGAAAAAAGCCAACCGTACCGTAAGCTAAAGTAAATAATAAAGCCCCAATCAAAACTCGAATTCCTTGAGCAATTGAAGGACGGTCGGATTGAGCGGTAAACAGACGACGGATTAAAATTAATTCAATTAATAATACGAGAGCGACTAAACTTTCTTCATAATCTAATCCTTTAATTAAATGAAGAGTAATAGATAAAATTAACAGCCCAACAGTTAGCAACCAAGCTACACGTTTGCGACGTAACAAATTGGCTGCGAGTGTAAGTAAAATAAAACCCGTTATGGCAGCTAAAAAATGACTACTGACGCGAATTTCAAACGGAATAAATTCTTTTAATATCTCTGTTCGTCTGGGTAAGTTTGGAGTCACCGCAGAAAGTAAATTTACAATACCTACTAAAGCCGTTAAAGTAGAGGCTATCCAAAGTTGAATACGTTGACGTTTGTTTAACAATTACTTCTCCCGATTTTTAGCTTTCTGTAGCTACAAATAAAGATAATGTAGTCAATATATCGAAATATTAGCTACTATTAAATCTTATAAACTAACTTTTCACATATTTTCAAATAAAAATGCCGTGGATATTGTTGGGGAAAAAATACATCTGCGTAAAGGTGTAGATTTACAGGTTGCTTACACGAAAGGTGAAAGTCCGGCTTTGGTGTTCATACATGGGGGACTGGGGAATCGTTTCAATTGGCGATCGCAATACGAATTCTTTCTCGATCAAGGAAGAGAGGTTTTAGCATACGATTTGGGAGGAAATGGTGATTCTACAGCGTATTCTCGCTATTCCTTGGGAAGACATGAACGGGATTTGAACCGACTGCTGAATAAATATCAGATTCAATCCCCCGTACTTTGCTGTCACAGTTATGGTGTCCCCCTGGGTTTAGAATGGGCAAGAAAGCATCCTGTTAGTGGTTTAATTTTAATTGCTGGTGGAACTCACGACCTCGCACCCTGGTGGGAAATTCCCTTGATGAAATTTTTTACTTGGGGTGGTCGTCATCTTTATCATTTACCTTTAGTTCAGTTATTAACTAATAAATTATCTAGTTCCCAAGCAGAAAAAATCGAGCGTTTCTTTACAGAAAGTCCTTTACCTAAAACATATCATCCTTATAAAGCCTTAGAAATATTTTGGGATTATAACTTTTTTGAAAAAGAACTAGCTGCACACAAATTCAAATTTCCGGTTTTAGTTATTAGTGGCGATCAAGACCCCATGTTTACCAAAACAATGGGAGAAGAATTAGCTAAATTATTTACATTTGGAAAACATTTACATCTACCCGAAGGCGGACATTTGCTAATAGCAGAGCATCCAGAAATAGTAAATCAAGAAATATCACTATTTTTATCACAGTTGTTAAGTTTATAAGCATTATAGATTGAACCTCACCCCTTCCCCTCTCCTTACTAAGGATACTGCTGGCGCAGGCGGGGTGAGGTTAAAATTTCTGTACCTAACTTAACCGAAAACCGCTATATTTACGTTCGCTAAAATAACTTTAAATTTTCTCAGTATACGCATATTTTAATATACAAATTAAATCTACTCAGCTTAATATAGTTACCTGTTTAAAACTGCCATAACATAAATAGGTCAAAATGATGAAAAGTAACAGACACTTACGCGCTCGCGTTAGTCCCGAAGAATATAAACTATTAGTAAGACTCAGAGAACGTAAACCAGCCCAACATCCTCCAAGCCAGCAGACAACCAAATTAGGCGATCGCGTTGCGGATACGGTTGCTGCGGTAATGGGTTCTTGGCGATTTATTATTATTCAAAGTGTTCTTTTATTCTTTTGGGTTGTTCTCAATATTGTTGCTTTTTCTCGACATTGGGACCCATACCCGTTTATTTTGCTTAACTTGATGTTATCTTTCCAAGCAGCTTATGCGGCTCCGATCATTATGATGAGCCAAAATCGGCAAAGTGCTATTGACCGTCAAGATGCAAAATATGACTATGAAGTGAATAAAAAAGCGGAATTAGAAATTGAGTTGATGCATGACAAACTTAACCAATTACGCGAACAGCAAATAGTGGAAGTTGTACAGATGCTCAAAGAACAACAGCAGCGCTTAGCAAATTTAGAAGAATTGTTAAAGCAATTAAGAAATAAATAATTAAAAACTATTAATTAAACTTGCCTGAAATTTATGAAAGTAGATATTGGGTCAAGCCAATCATTCAGGAAAAAATGAAAACACATAGAGGTTTATGGCGCTATTTGGTAGGTGAACCTTTACCAACTAGCGCTTTTGCAGAGGAACGTTTAACGAATACGGCAGCTTTAGCGGTTTTGTCTTCTGATGCTTTGTCTTCGGTGGCTTACGCAACGGAAGAAATTCTGCTGGTTTTGGTATTAGCAGGAGGTGGAGCGCTGGGATTATCCTTACCCATTGCTTTAGGGATTGCGCTGTTACTTGCGATTATTGCTCTTTCTTATCGTCAAACTATCCGCGCTTATCCTAGTGGTGGTGGTGCTTACACCGTAGCGCGAGAAAATCTTGGTATTTATCCAGGGTTGATTGCAGCAGCTTCGTTGATGATTGACTATATTCTCACGGTAACTGTGAGCGTTTCAGCGGGAATTGCGGCTTTAACTTCGGCGGTTCCGGCTTTACAACCTTTTGTTGTCGAGTTGTGTTTGCTACTAGTCTTTTTATTAATGTTGGCGAATTTACGGGGATTAAGATCCAGCGGTCAACTGTTTTCAATCCCTACCTATGCTTTTATCGTCACAATCTTTGGTTTGATTATCTGGGGGATTTTTCGCCAAGCAACGGGACAAATTACGGTAATTCCAGTAACTGTAACCCAAACACCAATAAGTTTATTCCTGCTGTGCCGCGCTTTTGCTGCTGGCTGTACTGCTTTAACTGGAGTGGAAGCCATTTCTAACGGTGTGATGGTGTTTAAGTCTCCAGAGTGGCAAAACGCTCGGCGGACTTTAGGATACATGGTGGGTATTTTGACCGCGATGTTTTTAGGAATTACTTACCTTGCCCACGTCTATCAAATCGTACCCGAATCTGGGCAAACGGTGCTTTCTCTATTAGGACGCTCTATATTCGGCAATGGTATTTTTTACTACTTTCTGCAAATTACCACCTTACTAATTTTAATGCTGGCAGCAAATACCAGCTTTGCAGATTTTCCCCGATTGTCCTACTTCTTAGCCAGAGACAGATTTTTACCAAGACAATTGTTATTGTTGGGCGATCGCCTTGTTTATTCCAACGGTATTATCCTCTTGAGTGCAACTGCGGCAATCTTGATTGTGATTTTCCGGGGACAAACTAACGCGATTATTCCCCTCTACGCTGTCGGCGTTTTTACATCCTTCAGCTTGTCTCAAGCCGGTATGGTGCGGCACTGGTTCAAAGATAAAACCGGCGGATGGCTTTTAAGTACAGTTATTAACGGTATCGGTGCGATCATGACAACATTGGTACTGATGGTGATTGTTGCTACTAAGTTTAAGCAGGGTGCATGGATAGTTGTCTTGGCAATTCCTGCGGTTGTTTACTTGTTTTTAAGCATTAACCGTCATTATCGGATAGTTAGGGAACGCTTGAGCATTGACGGAATGGAACTAAACCGCTCCCGAACACAAATACAAACTAACAGCACCACTCCCGCGATCGTATTAGTTGGACAACTGCATCGGGGAACAGTGGAAGCGTTAGAATATGCACGCAGCATTGCATCGCAAATTGTCGCTATCCATGTTGATATCGGCGATACAGATAAGACTAACCTATTACAGCAGTGGCAAGAATTAGAAGCCGACATTCCCTTGATAATTTTAGATTCTCCCTATCGATCGGTAGTCAAACCAATGAGCGAATTTGTTGCCGATTTTGAAGCACGACACCCAGAAACATTTACGACAGTCATCATCCCAGTTTTTATGACGCGACACTGGTGGGAAGATTTTTTACACAATCAAACAGCTTTGTTTGTTAGAGCAGCACTACGCAATAAACGCAGCCGAGTTATAAGTAGTGTTAGGTATTATTTGTGAATAATGAATGAAAAGCTAATTAACCGTTTAGTTCCCTTCTTAGGTTTGGGAATTTTGATAATCTGCTTGTGGGCTTTGCAAAAAGAATTAAAGCATTACCAATTAACAGAAGTAATCCAGAGTTTACAAGCAATTTCCTGGTATAGATTGAGTTTGGCAATATTATTTACAATTTTAGGCTACATAGCTTTTGCCTGCTACGATTTAATCGCGTTTCGCTACTTTAAATACTCTTTAAATACAGGTAAAATTTTATTTACAGCTTTTCTGAGTCATGCCATAAGTAATATTGTTGGCTTTGCAACTTTGTCCGGTGGTGCAATTCGCTATCGTTTCTACTCTCGCTGGGGAGTTTCGGCACGAAAGGTTGCTTTAATTATTGGGTTTGAAAATCTGTGTTTTTGGTTGGGATTATTTGCGGTGGGTGGAATTACTTTTATCATCGAACCTTTAACTTTACCCAGCTTATTAAAATTACCTTTGATTTCAGTTCATCCCATCGGGTTTATTTTCCTAGGGATTGTAGTAACATACTTGATGATTTGTGCTGTCAGAAAACAGCCGATAATAATAAAAGGGCAAAGTTTTGCAATTCCAAGTTTTACTTCATCTGTTACACAAATAATCGTTTCTTTCTTCGATTGGGCATTTGCTGCTGGGGTACTCTATATTTTACTTCCAAATAATACTCTTTTATCCTATTCTGGCTTTTTCGGTATCTATTTATTAGCCATGATTGTTAGCATTATTAGCCACGTTTCCGGTGGTTTAGGCGTATTTGAAACAGTTACTTTATTATTACTTCCAACATCACTTAATTCTGCTAGAGTTTTAGGTTCACTCTTAGCATTCCGAGCAGTTTACTACATATTTCCTTTGATAGTAGCGATGGGGTTACTAAGTAGTTATGAAATTAGACGACGGCTGAGACATTGAATTCTCAAATTCAGCCTTTTTACTTAACGCGATCGCAACTGCTTATTCAGCTTCGATATTGTCATAATTCCAATATTTTCGTTCTAAATCTAAATAATCAAAGACGTTGCACTGCAACGTCTCTACATAAGTTATTTGTATTACCTTTATTAAACGGTATTATTAATTGGGTGACTCTGAGGGTGCGGGAATTGCTAAGTTTTCCTCAGCAGGAATCAATTTATCTAAAACATTTATATAGCTTAAAACGCTATTACGCTGTTGTTCTAAATTAACTGCGACATTGATGTTCTTTTTAGAAACAGCTTGTTGTAATTCTTTTATTTTGCTGATATTTAAACTACCGTTAACATCTTCAACTTTATTTAAAGCTGCTGCTGCTTCCTGAATCCGAGTATTTGCTAAACCAAAGTTACGTAGGTCTAAATTTACTGTAGTATCATACAAATCACCGCGAGCTTCCATCAAATAAGCTCGGTTCTTTGCTGTAGTTAACTGTTCTTTTGTTTGTTGTAACTCAATATTTATTTGGTCATCGTTTGAAGAAAATTGAGAACGTGCTTGGAACCAACCAGCACCATATAAAGCTGCACCCGCAATTGTAGCAAGTACAAGACCGATCGCAATGTTCTTAACTTTGGAAAATCCCGATTCTTTATTAGTTGTATCTGTTGTTTTAACGTCGCTTATTTCACTCATGGCTTTTTAATACTGCATTAAGCTATAGTTTATCTGTAAAAAGTTTATAATCAACGATCAATTATCACTAGTTGACTCCGAACACTGATTAAATGGATGACACTGATTAATTCCTAACTCCTAACTCCTAACTCCTAACTCCTAACTCCTAAAGCGGACGCTGAGCGGGTACACCTACTGCACGAGGGAACTTCGCGGGTGTATTTGCTACTTTTCGTAAATACAAACAATGGCGATCGCTGTTACTTATGGGTGTATTAAATTTTTCGATTGATTCTATGATTCCACCCAACTGCTCTACGGCATTTTCCATATTGATAGTTTCTTCGTCCGTTAAACTACCCCGGTAAACTACTGCTAATCCCCCTTGTTTCAACAATGGTAAAGCATATTCCGCACAAGCCGAAGCCGAAGCTACAGCCCGAATCAGTGCTATATCGTAAGCTTCCCGATGCTGTCTTTGCCTACCGATTTCTTCTGCTCTACAAGTAGTTGCTTTGAGGTTATTTAAATTAAGTTGAGGCAAAATACTGTTGATAAAAGTAATTTTTTTCTTCGTAGAATCAACAAGATTAACAGTACAGTTTTTAACAGCTATAGCTACCGGAATACCAGGGAATCCTGCACCAGTACCTAAGTCAATTATAGTAATTTCTTTGCCCTCTTCCCTTCTTTCATCTTCATTTACCGAAATCAAAAACTTGATTCCCCGTAAAGAATCCCACAAGTGTTTTTCCCAAAAATCTTCAGGGTCAGTAATCCGAGTCAAGTTTAGCTGACGGTTCCCTTCAAGAATTAACCCATAAAGACGTTGAAACAGTTCTTGCTGTTGGGGAGATGGTTTCCAGTCAAGGGTTTTTTCCCAGATATCGGTCATCTGGGGTAAACAAGATATAGTTGAATCGTTCACGAGTAAAATTTAGCGCCTAAAATTTAGCGAGTTATATTTTATTTCAAAATAGTATTCTAGATATTACTCCTTTCTCGGTCTAAGATTAAGAATCTAATTCTTCTCCCTACTCCCTACTCCCTACTCCCTACTCCCTCAATAATGATTAACTCGAAAAAGCTTAGTTAAAAGGTTTTAAATTTGGAGACCAAGCAACCGATCTTATTACGATTAGAAAAAGTTAGTTTAGTCGAAAAACTGACAACTCAAGCCAAGCATAAATTGCCAGAGTATCCTATATTGCAGGATATTTCCGTGAATATTTATGAAGGCGATCGCGTTGCGATCGTTGGACCAACTGGAGCAGGTAAATCTTATTTATTGCGTCTTTTAAATCGTTTATGCGAACCCACAAGCGGTAAAATTTATCTCGAAAATCGCGAGTATCAGCAAATTCCCGTAATAGAATTACGCCAATCTGTCATCCTTGTAGCCCAACCAAAGCTTTTGGGAATGAATGTTAAAGATGCTCTAGTTTATCCGCTGATGTTGCGAAATTTACCCAAGCCTGAAATTGAGCAGCGTTTAAATTATTGGATGGAACAGCTGCATATTCCTGACGATTGGTTAGGAAGAACGGAAATACAGCTTTCCACCGGACAGCGACAGCTAGTAAATCTTGTCAGAGGATTAGTTATCCAGCCAAAAATTTTATTGCTAGACGAACCAACCTCCAATTTAGATTTAGGTACAGCAGAGCAGGTCATAGAAATTTTAAATCGGCTATACGCAAAACATCAGATTACAGTATGCATGGTAAATCACCAGCTAAATATAGCCCAAATGTTTTGTACGCGACTTATACACCTGCAACAAGGTCATTTAATCGCAAATCAAACAGCTTCTGAGATCAACTGGAATAATTTGCAAGAAATGCAGCAAGTAGAAACCGACAACGATTTTGAATTTTAAATGAGTATTGGGAATAGTTAAGGTTAAAGGTCAAAGGTTAAAATTCTTCTCCCCATCTCCCCATCTCCCCATCTCCCCATCTCCCTATCTCCCTATCCCCTCATCTCCCAGAAGCAATTGTAGAATGTTGGCTAGTAAATTGATTTTTAGGTTGTTGATTTTGAGTTAATTTAGCAGTTGATTGAGAAATATTTTGAGAATTTGTATTCAGCATTTCTATGTTAAATCGGTATCCGACGTTGCGAATGGTTTGAATTAAACTCGGTTGACGCGGATCTAATTCAACTTTTTTTCGCAACGATAATACGTGTGTATCAATTGTGCGCGGATTATCTATAGCGTCAGGCCAAGCGCGACGCAGTAATTCTGAGCGAGAAAGTGGCATTCCTCCAGCTTGCGCTAAAACATAAAGCAGGCTAAATTCCTGGGGTGTTAAATCGATAAATTCACCTTTAAAACGGACGCGACGCTGTATTAAGTCAATTTGCAAAGCACCATAATCCAAATAAGCTGGTGCTACAGGAGTGCGCTTGCGGCGAACAAGTGCTTCTACCCGTGCTAAAAACTCTTGCATCCCAAAAGGTTTACTTAAATAATCATCGGCACCAGCTTTTAAACCAGTGACAATATCAGCTTCATTACTTCGCGCAGAGAGCATTAAAATCAAAGGCTGTTGCTGGCGATTTAACCAACGACAAAATTCGATTCCATCACCATCAGGCAAGTCAGCATCAAGAACCACTAATGTTGGTTGATGAGTCAAAAACGCTTCTCTTGCTTGATAAATGCTAGCAGCCTGGAATACCCTATATTCCAGTTGTTGTAAGTGCCAACCGAGCAGCGACCTTAAATGGGGATTCCCCTCAATAATTTCAATACAAACTGAACCCACGTTGGCAAAACCCCTCATTCGAGCATGACTTTCAAGGTAACAAAGGCTATAGCTTTGGTTTTGTAACCGTTGTTACTCCCATTCGTATTTGCTTGACATTTATTTATTTTTTTAGTTTGCAGCATAGGATTTTGTTACCTTTTTTACAATATGGTTGATGCAATTGGTAACAATTATCAATTTTTGTTATACTAGTTTAAAACTATTGAAAATTTTCGTTTGTAGTTTTATTGTGTTATTGAAGTTTATTTAGTTCCGCTCAAATCCTAACCAACAAGCTATATTAGAACCAATCTCCACAAGCGTTTTATGGTGAGAACAAAGTAGATATTGCCCATGAAATAGCAAAAAGCGTAACTTTTGTGTAATTAATAAATAATCTTTAAAAAATATAAGAGTCGCTTATTTACTCATCACATTAAGCCTATAAACGAATAGGATATATGTAGAGGTCGTGGCAATAGCATCTTTTTATCAAGCTTTCACTCGAACGCTGATTCATGCCCATCTAAAAGTAATACTTCACATTTGAGCTTGAATCATTTACAATTCTCATTCCAACCCTCTGATAGTTTTTTCTTGCATTATGCTCCAAGACACACGAACAATCCGCTACTATCAAAGATTGACTGACGCCTTCGTCGAACTCTGGAATCGCGGTTATCGTACAGATGATATGCGGATGTACCTTGATGGTTATTTAGCCGCACTCACAAGCAGCAACAGCTTGGAGGCTTACCTAATTCATCGCTTAGAGGAAGAAGCTACCCGCTTCTTGTTTGATGCATCTAATTTTGCAGTGACTCAACCAGAGCCAGAACCAGATTACTATCAATAAGATTTGCCAGTCCGTTAATAGTAATCCATGCTCAACGCAGATGATTATAGCATTCTATCTGCAAGTGTCAACTGTATCGCTAGTAAGATTTTTTGTAAATGTTTTGTAGCAATTCTCAATAAATTTTCCCCTCACTAAGCTTGGTTATTCCAGACAAAGTGGGGGGATTTTTTTTTGGATAGCGAATGAATTGATTAAGAAGCCATTGCGACTTCAACCATTTGCTGCAATTCACCTTTTTGGTAAAGTTCAATCAAAATATCGCTTCCACCAACAAATTTACCATTTACGTACAGTTGGGGAATTGTCGGCCAGTCGGAATATTCTTTGATTCCCTGACGTACTTCTGAGTCTTCGAGAACGTCAAAAGTCTCGAAGGGAACTCCCAAGGTGTTGATAATTTGGACAACATTGTTAGAGAAGCCGCACATTGGCATTAATTTGCTTCCCTTCATGAAAACCATGATTTTGTTTTGCTGTACCAAGTTATCAATTTTTTCTTTAACTTCTGGTGTCATGATGTTTCCCTTTTGCGATCGTGTTTTGGTTCGTTGACCAGCTTAAGTTAAAAACTGATGGTCGGTAATCTAGCTCATGTCGTTGGAGTTGATTTATTTCCCCAGCAGTAACTGATAACTCATAACTAGTGGTTATGAAGCGGCTGTTGCTTGCCAAGCTTCGGGAGTGTATGTTTTAAGTGCTAAAGCGTGAATAGCTTCGCTAGACATAGCTTGTTTCAGCGCACCGTACACTAGCTGATGTTGCTGTACCAATCCCTTGCCAGCAAATTGCGATGAAACTACACTTACTTGATAATGGTCGCCACCGCCGGTCAAGTCTTGTACTTGAATCTGAGCATCTGGCATTTGTGCCTTGATCATGGACTCTACTTGCTGCGGACTTATCATCGCAATCCCTAAAAATTATTTCTCTACACTCTACTTATATATTATGTCCAAATTTTCAATAATTTTAGACTGTATAAATCAATTATTCAGTTACCAATGAATTATATTTTTCTGATGTTTTGCTTAAAAAAATATAGATAATTTAATCCTACCATCCTTTAATTCAAAAGCCACCGCCAAAAGTTTAACGGTGGTATATTTAACAATTTTATGGTAGGTATAAAAAACTTAGTTATTTTTTGGGTGAAGTAGCATTACTGCCGCTCTTTGGATAAGGAGAATCAACAAAGCCCAACTCAAGTAATTGTTGATAAGCTTTTCTGCCTAACTCTCGGCTGGGATTTTGACTTTTGATAATTTGCACTAACAAAGGTACAGCTAATTCTGGTTTATTTTGCGCTCTGTTTACTAACGCTAACTGATAGGTAGCTTCATCTCGCATTTGAGCGGCGGATAAAGCTTTTTGACGCTGTGAATCGGCGACCCTGTTGTCGATTCCGGCAAAACTAGAATTTAGTTGTTGGTAGAAATTTGATAGCTGATTGAAAACTAAACGTGCTTCCTTAAGTTTATTTTCCGCTAAAGAATAATTTTGCGAAGAAACAGCATTACCAGCCTCCGACATCAAACGTTTTCCACCATCAAGACTCAAAACGCTGCTTGTTTGTCCGGTTGGACTCAGAGTATCGGGGTCATTTGGATCTATAGGTTGTACTTGCGTGCTACCACTAGGTAGTTTAACCTGAGCGTGAGCGGGTGATAGTAGACCAAAACTTGCTATTACCGATAGTAAAGCAAGACAAATATTGGGAATTGAAGCAAATTTCATGGGGATAAATACTTGGGACAACTAAACAGAATAGGGATAGAACTGAAGGGTATCTTAACTCTGTTTTGCTCTTTAACAAAGCAAAGCTACATACACTCGTATCTTTG
Source organism: Rivularia sp. UHCC 0363 (assembly GCF_034931125.1). NCBI lineage: Bacteria > Bacillati > Cyanobacteriota > Cyanophyceae > Nostocales > Rivulariaceae > Rivularia > Rivularia sp. UHCC 0363. Next base: position 45,863 of record NZ_JAYGHM010000027.1, read on the forward strand.
ATTTAGACTGAAATTCTCATTAATTGGGTTCCCACAACCATTACAGTCACCAACATAGCTGTCATGAATACGAGCGCAAATCCACAAAAATATCCGATTATACCAACAAACAGTTTAGGAATGATTATACAACGTGGTGGTGAAGAATTAGTTCTAGAAAAGGTTCCAGACCGATTTACCGTTCGTAGTAATGCTAATATTCCGGCTCCAAAATTAGCTCAAAGTTTCTTGGGTAGTTGGCGTAGCACTATCCCTACTTCTCGTTTGGAATTATTCAGGGTTGCATCCAGCAACTTAGAAATGGCAATGTCTCAAGCGCGGAGTTCAACAAATGTTGCTTTTGCCAGTCATGTTTACCAAATTAAAGGTAATCCCGGTACGTCGGTTTATTTAAGCGACCAAATGACTATTGAATTTGCTTCTTGGGTTGATACCTCTACAATTAACTCGATCGCAGCAAAGTTTGGTTTAGTTCTTCACAAAGCTGTTGATGGTCTTCCTAATACTTTTGTCTTTGTTGTCGGTCAACAAGCTACACAAAACCCGATAAAAATTGCCAATCAGTTACAAGGTTTATCTGAAGTTTTAGCTAGCGAACCTAATATTATTATTCGTCAAGAATCTTATTACAAACCTAGTGACCCGCTTTATTTTCAGCAATGGTATCTCAATCACAATGGTGGGAATCAATTAGCAAATGGATCTCATATTTCAGTTGAAAAAGCTTGGGATATTACGCGGGGAGTTCGGTCGGTGACTGTTGCTGTGGTCGATGATTCTTTCGATCTCAATCATCCCGATTTTATGGGTACTGGAAAAATAGTCGCTCCCTTAGATTTGAAAGATAATGATTTTTTACCCGTACCCACACAAGAACAACCCAGTCACGGTACAGCCTGTGCGGGAATCGCGATCGCTTCTGAAAATGGTACGGGAATTGCTGGAGTTGCTCCCGGCTGTGCGTTTATGCCTATTCGTACTAGCGGATTTTTGGATGATGAATCGATTGAAAAGATTTTTGATTGGGCTGTAGAAAAAGGAGCAAGTATAATTTCTTGCAGTTGGGGAGCTTCTGCTGTATATTTCCCTCTTTCTTTACGTCAACGTGCTGCGATTACTCGCGCTGCTACAAAAGGTCGGAATGGCAAGGGTTGTGTAATTTTATTTGCTGCTGGTAATGCGAATCGTCCGATTAACGCTACCGTTTACGAGAGCGGCTGGGTGAAAAATATAGTTACAGGTAAAACTCGTTGGCTCAGTGGTTTTGCGGTGCATCCTGATGTAATTACTGTTTCCGCATCCACCAGCTTGAACAAAAAAGCCGCTTACAGCAATTGGGGTAGTAATATTTCGATCTGCGCTCCCAGCAACAACGCTCAGCCGGGAATATGGTTTGAACAAACTGGTTTTGTCTACACTCAACCCGCGATCGCAGCTTCACTTCCCGGACGGGCAATATTCACAACGGATCAATTAGGAGCGGCAGGCTACACGAAAGATGATTTTACCCCTTATTTTGGCGGTACTTCTAGCGCTACTCCGGTAGTCGCTGGAGTTGCAGCGCTAGTTTTATCAGCGAATCCTGACTTAAGCGCTCAGCAAGTAAAACGCATACTTGAAGAAACCGCAGATAAAATAGTTGATTTAGAACCCGATGCACAATTAGGTTTGCGTTACGGTAGTTACGATGATAACGGTCATTCAAATTGGTTTGGTTACGGTAAAGTAAACGCGGAAGCTGCCGTAAAAGTAGCGCAGAAACTGCAAGTAAATGCTGCGATCGCAACCCCGAATATAGTAGGACGTAATAACGCTGTATTATCGATTCCCGATAATTCTAAACAAGGCATAAAAAGTGGGATTATGATATCCGAACTTAGCAAAGTCCGCGATATTCAAGTTAGCGTCAACATCACCCATGAATTTTTAAGCGATTTAGAAATTTACCTGATTGCGCCAAACAATCAACGGGTGTTATTGCAAAGTCGTACTTTAGGTCGTCGTAACGAATTGCAAACCACTTACTCAGTGCAAACTCATCCAGTTTTAAAAAATTTACTATGGCAATCAGCCAAAGGAAACTGGCAATTATGGATTATTGATATGGCTCCACTTGATGTGGGCAAATTAAAGAATTGGGAACTGGCTTTATCAATTAACAATTAACAATTATCAATAATTGGATTGCTTGTCTTTGTTCTACTCCCTACTCCCTACTCCCTACTCCCTATTCCCTCAACTGGATATTTGTGCAAAACTACTACTTGCTAAATCATCATATTGATAGTTGAGGTGTTGGAGTGCGTGACCTAAATCATCTGTAAGAACTTTAGCATCTTGTTTTATAGAACCTTGAGCATAGTCAGAAACTTTAATTGGTGAACCGATGCTGATGCTGACATCCGCACCCCAGCTTGGATAAGGATGACTGTAATTAAAGCAAATAGGTACAATTTTCACTCCTAAACCGGGGTGAGATGATTCAGCGCTCATTGCCAAACGCGCAATTCCCGGCTTGAGCGTGTGGACTTCGCGATCGCGGAAAATACCGCCTTCAGGATAAATAACTAACATTTCACCGCGTTGCAGCAATTCAACGGTATGACGGAGAGTTGTAATTGAAGGGCGTTTTGCATCTACGGGGAATCCTCCCAAACGCCGCACAAACCAGCCTTGAAAGCCGCGACACTCGGTACTTGTAACCATAAAACGTAAATCTCGTCCGGTAATATAACGTCCGGTTGCATAAGGTAAAAGTAGCGAATCCCAGCGGGTTTTATGGGTAGGAGCTAAAATTACAGGACCGCTTTTGGGTAAATTTTCTTGTCCTGTAATTGTGATTTGGCTGAAATATAAAGGTAAAAGTATATTTCCTGCCAATAAGTAACTAAGAGAACTTAACCAAGGAGAAATTCGCGAATTAGTGTCAGGCAACTTGGTACAAAATTTACTATTGACTGTTTTTTGTCTGCCGGTATCAAATATTGAATCAAATTCCATCATCACGGTGACTGCTGAACGTTGAATGAATCAAAATGTAAAGAATTCTTGATTAGTAACACCGTAGATTTTCTCACCCGACTTTTGTAGCACTCACTGGACAGTTTTACCTCTGTCCTTTAAGTTACCCTATGTCGCCGATTAACAAACCAAGTTTGTAATAAGGAGCGACAGTCAGATTCTAAGATGCCTCCAATTACACGCAAACGATGATTGGAAGCCGCACTATCAGGAATGTTAGTAACTGTCCGAATTGCACCAGTTTTCGGGTCATCTACTCCATACACTAGTAGACCTACACGGGCTTGCACAATAGCACCAGCACACATTGGACAAGGTTCGAGAGTTACGTAGAGAGTACATTCATGCAGCCGCCAATTTTGTAACCTGCCCGTTGCTTCCCGTATAGCGAGGATTTCCGCATGAGCGGTAGGGTCATTGTCCCGTTGTTTTCGATTTTCACTTTCTGCGATTATATTTTCAGATGAATCAATAATAACAGCGCCCACGGGAACTTCACCTGCATCTCCTGCCACTTGTGACAGCTTTATAGCCTGCTGCATCCATTTTTTGTGTATAAGATATTCTGAGTAACTACTTAACATATTCTTTAGGAATGAGGAGTTGGGAGTTGGGAGTTAGGAGTTAAGCTGATGTGCAGCTAAATTGTATATAGATGTATACAGCAAAAACGTGAAAATATTGTAGTGCGGTAGCGCAGCGTCTCCGTAAGGGCATGCATCTTGCTCGCTAGTATCATATAAATAAATACGCAATAAATTATATAAGTATTTTGTTTAGAGACGATATATAAATGCCCCTCGGACAAGCAATACCTACAGTACGTTCCGCTATAGGCTAATACGTCTTTACAAGGGATTAGGTTTGAAAAAGTAACCCGATTTATGGCAAAAAACGGGTTTTAAGGAAGATAAAATTTTTGCTAAAAGCCTTATATTCTTAAACTGTTGCTGGTTGATTTAACATCGAATCAAGTTGACCTTGAGTATCTAATTGATACAAATCATCGCAACCGCCGACGTGTTGATTATTAATAAAAATCTGCGGTACCGAACGCCGTCCATCTGCACGTTCAGCCATTGCAGTTCTAGCTGTTGCGTCTCCATCAATTTTATATTCGGTGAATTTTACGCCTTTCCACCACAAAAGCATTTTTGCTCGGATGCAATAAGGACAAGTCTGCCAAGTATAAATTTCTACGTTTGCTTTGATCTGTTCGGGATGGCGACCTAAAATCGGGTTAAGAAAGTCGAACATATTTTTAATTTAAGGGTTGTTATGGGATTTTCTTTTAGCCTAGCAGTTTGAGTTAAAGATTGAACTACAGGGGTCATTGCCTCATTTCTTTCAAATGCATTCGTAGTGCGACGCTGTGCGAATCTACGCTTACGCACACGCTCGTTACAATCAGCGAGCTAAAAGCAACCAGCGAGATCCGCGAGCTAAAAGCAACCAGCGAGATCCGCAAGCTAAAAGCAACCAGCGAGATCCGCGAGCTAAAAGCAACCAGCGAGATCCGCGAGCTAAAAGCAACCAGCGAGCGAGACGCTTGCGCTTCGCGCACACTTCGTGAGTCTGCGCTTACGCACACGCACTACGCTAACCCCTCAAAATTAATGTGGTGGAATACTAGTACTCTGTCACATTAACTTTGCGGGGTAAGAAATTCGTAGTGCGACCATCTTGGTCGCTCGTTACAACCAGCGAGCGGGCTAAAAGCAACGAGCGAGCGAGACGCTCGCACTACGCGCACACTTCGTGAACGCACTACGCTAACCCCTCAAAGTTAGTGTGACAGACTACTAGTACTCCATTTCAAAAGTTTTGACGGGTTTTTATCCTAGCCCGTCCGGGAATGCAATTCGCGGACTAATAGCATAAGTCCTATAAATAGGACTAAAATTTTACCCCGCAAAATTAATGCAATCGACCAATAGTAGTTCATTTCATTAATTACGAATTACGTTCACCTTTCTGTGTTCCCGTTCACCGCAAGGTGTCCCGTAGGGAAGGGTATTACGAATTACGAATTATACTCACCCAGACGTTGAATTGAGCAAATTAGTTAACAATCTAAAGTCAGTGTCTTCTAGAAAATTGCGAAAAGAATTTGCAGAGTATTTATCTGAGATTTATTGGAAAGAAGTATTTTGGAGTGGTTCTTATTTTGTAGCAACGCGAGGTGGCGTAACTGTTTCGACTTTGCGGAAATACATCGAGGGACAATCTAAACCCGGTTCGTAATTCATCCCAACACTTCCCTTACGGGTAAGTGTGGGACTTCTTACGATTGAAAGTTAAAAATAATTTAAAAATAAATTTTATATAAAAGACTTAATAAATATGGTCAGCATGGCAAACCATGCACCACTCGCTTTTGCCCCTTAGCAGCAAAACTTAACACAAACCAAAGCTAAGATAGATTTCCACGGGTATACGCCTTTTGATAGACTTAATAACTGATATCGCAATTCGCAAATACCGCGTTTAGCAAGCAATTGAGAGGGTAGACTTCGTGGAAAATACGCTTGGATTAGAGATTATTGAAGTAGTTGAGCTAGCGGCGATCGCCAGCGCTCACTGGATGGGCAAAGGTGAGAAGAATACCGCTGACCAAGTGGCTGTAGAAGCTATGCGGGAGAGAATGAACAAAATCCATATGCGCGGACGCATTGTGATTGGAGAAGGTGAACGCGATGAAGCTCCCATGCTTTACATTGGTGAAGAAGTGGGAATTTGTACTCGTGAAGATGCCAAAGATTATTGTAACCCCAATGAATTAATTGAAATTGACATCGCTGTTGACCCTTGCGAAGGCACTAACCTGGTAGCATACGGTCAAAATGGATCTATGGCTGTATTGGCAATTTCTGAAAAAGGCGGATTATTTGCTGCACCCGACTTCTATATGAGAAAGCTCGCAGCACCAGCACAAGCACGAGGCAAAGTAGATATAAACAAGTCTGCCACCGAAAACCTGAAAATTCTATCCGAGTGTTTGAATCGTTCGGTTGAGGAATTAGTAGTAGTAGTGATGGATCGTCCCCGTCACAAAGAATTAATTGCAGAAATTCGTCAAGCAGGTGCTAGAGTCCGCCTAATCAGCGATGGTGACGTTTCTGCGGCTATTTCCTGCGGTTTCTCCGGTACCAACATTCATGCATTAATGGGTATCGGAGCGGCTCCCGAAGGTGTAATTTCTGCTGCTGCAATGCGTTGTTTGGGCGGACACTTTCAAGGACAATTGATCTACGATCCAGAAGTAGTGCAAACAGGTTTAATTGGCGAAAGCAGAGAAGGTAATTTAGCACGACTCAAAGAAATGGGTATCAACGACCCAGATAAATGTTACAACGCTGAAGAACTAGCTGGCGGTGAAAACGTACTCTTTGCAGCTTGCGGTATTACTCCGGGAACCTTAATGGAAGGAGTTCGTTTCTTCAACGGAGGAGCTAGAACTCAAAGCTTAGTAATTTCCAGCCAATCAAAAACTGCCCGGTTTGTCGATACCATTCATATGGTAGATAAACCACAAACCCTAAGTCTAAGGTAGGAAAGGGAAATAATTAGTTA
>NZ_JAYGHM010000027.1:52697-92098 GCF_034931125.1 Rivularia sp. UHCC 0363
GTTTATAAATTGGACTGAATGTGAATTAGTTGTACAAATCATCTTTAATTACGCCGATCGTCCCAAGATTAGGTTTAGGATAAGAGGCATTTTTAATTTACGGTACTGCGTAGCTCATAACTCATAACTCATAACTCATAACTCATAACTCATAACTCATAACCCTTAACTTCCTCCCCCGTTCCCCCTTGTGTTTATCAATTATCAATAAATAATTAGTAATTACCATTTATTCAGATGCATATAGCAGTCGTAGGCTTAAGCCACAAGACAGCCCCAGTAGAAGTTAGAGAGAAACTAAGCATTCCCGAACCGCAAACTGAAGGGGCGATCGCTCATCTGTTAAGCTATCCCAGTATTGAAGAAGTGACAGTTCTGAGTACTTGCAACCGCTTGGAAATTTATATTGTTACTCGGGAAAGCGAACAAGGTATCCGAGAAGTAATTCAGTTTCTCTCGGAGCATAGCAAGTTACCTGTAATGTCTTTAAGACCCCATTTATTTATGTTGCTCCATCAAGATGCTGTCATGCATTTAATGCGAGTCTCGGCTGGTTTAGATAGCTTGGTACTCGGTGAAGGACAAATTTTGGCTCAGGTAAAGACTACTCACAAAATTGGTCAGCAATATAAAGGGATTAAAACAGTTCTAAATAAATTATTTAAACAAGCTATAACCGCCGGTAAGAGGGTGCGTAGCGAAACAAGTATTGGAACTGGTGCGGTTTCTATTAGTTCCGCAGCGGTAGAACTAGCCCAAATGAAAGTACAAAATTTAGCCGCAGTTAGAGTTGCGATCGTTGGGGCTGGAAAAATGTCGCGCTTGCTAGTACAGCATTTGATTTCCAAAGGTGCGGGAGAAATTTGTATTCTAAATCGTTCTATGGCAAGAGCGGAAGAATTAGCAAAGCAGTTTACCGCTTGTACCATCCAGATTCAACCTCTGGAAGAAATGATGCTAGTAATTACCGAAAGCGATTTAGTATTTACAAGTACTTCGGCAACAGAACCAATACTTGACCGCAGCAAATTAGAATTAGTATTAGAACCCAACCGTCCTTTAATGTTGTTTGACATTTCTGTACCGCGCAACGTTCACGCAGATGTTAACGAACTAGAAAACGTACAGGCATTTAATGTAGACGACTTGAAAGCGGTAGTCGCCCAAAATCAAGAAAGTCGTCGTCAAATGGCACAGGAAGCTGTGGGTATTTTAGAACAAGAAGTAGAAGCTTTTGACATCTGGTGGCGCAGTCTCGAAACAGTTTCTACAATTAGTTCTTTACGAAACAAAATTGAAACTATCCGCGAACAAGAATTAGAGAAAGCCTTATCGAGATTGGGTTCGGAATTCGGCGAAAAACATCAAGAAGTCATCGAAGCCTTAACGCGAGGAATAGTTAACAAAATATTACACGACCCAATGGTACAGTTGAGAGCGCAGCAAGATGTCGAAGCTAGACAACACTGTATGCAAACCCTGCAAAAGTTATTTAATTTAGATGCAGAAGAGCAATTTAGTTAGATCAGGAATTGGGCATGGGGAATAATTAAGGTTAAAGGTTAAAGGTCAAAGGTCAAAGGTTAAATAACTCCTAACTCCTAATTTTTTCCTCCATCCCCCCATCCCCCCATCTCCCCATCTCCCCTTCCCCCATCCCCCCATCTCTTCTAAACTTCTGCCCATTTTCGCAGTAAATTCGCGTAGGTTTTGCTAATTAAGTCAAATTCTGCTGTTTTACCGTGTTTTTGAAACATGATTTGTTTGGCTGTATCTAGGTCAAATAAAATTTCGCGTTGGGAAGGTTCGCGAACCAAGCTTTGTACCCAACTAACTGCTGCTAAACGTTTACCTGTCTCTACTGTTTCTACTCGATGCAGGGTTGTTGAAGGATATACGATCGCTGAACCTGCTTCTAATTTGAAAGCTTGTTCCCCTAGACTTGTATCTATAACTAATTCTCCTCCTTTATAACTTGAGGGAGAATTCAGAAATAAGGTAAATGATACGTCAGAACGTATAGGTTTTTCACCTCCCATTATCGCGTTGTCGGTGTGAGAACCGTAATACATTCCTTGCGAATAACAACTGAAAATTATCGGACGGATAACTTTTGGTTTGACTGCTGCTTCAAATAGCCTGTTGCGTTTAATCGCTTCGATCGCAATAGTTTTCAATTCGCGATCGGTGTCAGTATCTCCTGATAGCTGAGTATTGTTTTTAACCGTTTTTGCAAACCATCCTGCTGTCAGCTTGCCGTCTACAAACTCGGCATCTTTAAGTTTGTCAGTAATTATATCTAGTTCTTCTGCTGTCAGAACATTTTCTATAACAAGAATCATATGTATTAAGCAGGTTGGCGTTGAAAATTGTAATTAGGACAAGGGAGTAGGGAGTAGGCAATAGGGGCAAAGTTTTGTAGCCAATTTACATTTTGTTACATAATTCGGTTTGTTTGTGCCAACTTACTTAATTGGCAATGGGATATTGGTCACAAGAAGATAGTTAAGCAGTAAGACGCGAACATTACAAAGATTTTCTCAACTCCTAACTCCTAATTCCTAACTCCTAATTTCTCTGAACCAAAATTCGGGCAAGACAAAGGCGGTTTTTCACCTTTATCTTGCCCATTGGCTCAATCTATTGAAAAATGAGGCTTATTTATTGTCAGCCCTTAACTACCTTCACCACCTTCACCACCTTCAGGGGTTTCAGTCGCAGCAGGTGTCGCTTCTGGAGTAGTTTGTTCAACTCCGGGGGTCGCTTCGGTACCTTCTCCACCTTCAGGGGCTTCATCTCCACCACAAGCGGTGACGCTAGCAGCCATACCTAATGCAAGAAATAAAGCAATTGTTTTTGAACGCATTTTCACACTCCTCACTATCATTTTTTCAAGTTATTTAGTTTATCCACGACACCCCAAAAATTTCGACGGTTGTTGAACACAAGTCGAGAATTAGTGCTTCTTTATTAGAAGCTAATTGCAAATGATTTTAACTTATATTGGTAATTATAAGCAAGAAGTTTGGATTACATAACTGGTGCTTTTAGTTGAAAGCTGTTCCAAATATGTGTTACTCCAAAGCTTTAGATGCTTTACGATATTGCTTTTTGGCTAGTAAATTAATAGTATGGGTTTTGAGTATGCCTGGAAGCTTACTGAGAATTTAATATATAAGTTAGCTTAATTTTAATCAATAAACTTAGTTTTAATGAGAATTTTTATTAAATAAATTAGTTCTTCAGGAATTATCAAACGGGATGTTTTTCTATTCCCTGTTCAAGTTAATTCAGCATAAAAAGTATGGTAAAGCTAAATAGTGTAACATTCAAGAAAGATCAAATGTGATAATTTATGGAAATTGACCAAGAAATTCATTTATTTTTAACTGTTGAAAGTTGAAGTTAAGTAAAAAAAAATACAACTAAAACTAATCGCAAACGAGTTAATTATTAATATTTAGAGATGCAATTTAGTTTTATTCCCCGAAGAAGTTATCGGATAATTTTCGGATTGTTGGGTTTTTGGCTGATGTTTGATTTAGCCTCACACCTAATAGCAGAATTTATTTGGTTCGAGAAAGTTGGGTATTTGTCAGAGTTTATATTGCGCTTAATAACGCAGTTCGGTTTGTGGACGATCGCCTTTTTCACTTCAGCGTGTTTTTTACTAGGCAATTTGATTGTAGCGAGTTCGTTTAGGCACTCGAAAGCCGGATACGAAGATCAGGAAATCGGCAGAAAATCAAAAAGAAATTTTTTCCCTTCTCCAATAGTAAAAACTTCTGCAAATCCATCTTACCTTTATGGATTACGATTACGCTGGCTGTTCCCAGCGATTTTTGGATTCACTGTTTTAGTAGCGACAATAGTACTTTTTTACAGTCAGAGAGCAATAAATGTTTGGTATCCCCAAGTCATATTACCTGGTGAATTACTGCAATTTCCCTCTTGGTTTCAGGTAATCTGGAATATAGTGCAGTTACAGCAACCTGCTATCTCCATTTTGCAATTAATTGCACTGTTGGTTTTGAGTGCTGCGATTTTTGTTGGGTACGAATTTTGGCTCAGAGCGATCGCCATATTTGTGAGTTTACTTTTAGGTTTCTTAATATCGGCACGCTGGATAAATGTTTTAGAATATTTTAACGCTACAAGTTTAAACATCAGCGAACCTTTATTTAATCGCGATATTAGTTTTTATATATTTTCGTTACCAGTTTGGGAACTGCTGCAATTTTGGTTGTTAGGACTATTTTTATTAGGTATAGCTGCGGTAGCGTTGATTTACTTACGTTCCGCTAACAGCTTGAGTGAAGGGAGATTTCCCGGTTTTACCGTCCAGCAACGGCTGCATCTCAACATTTTAGGTTGCTTGACGATGTTGGCGATCGCCTTACGTTATTGGCTGTTAAGATATCAACTTTTGTATTCTAAATTAGGGGTAAACTACGGTGCTAGCTATACAGATGTCAAAGTATTGCTACCGATTTATACCTGCTTGAGTGTTTTAGCTGTAGTTATTGCAGCCTACTTGTTACTGCGAAGTTTGACTTTATCTAAAAGAACAAAAGAGAGTTTAAGACGTACACCTTACCCGCGTCAACTAATTTATGTTTCGGGATTTTTTCTTGTAATCGCAACTGTTGCTGTCAGCGTTCTACCTACAGTAGTCCAAAAGTTAGTCGTACTGCCAAACGAAATCATCCGCGAGACACCTTACATTGAACGTACAATCAAACTTACCCGCGAAGCATTTAATTTAGACAGTATTGATGCAACTACTTTTAATCCTCAAGAGAATCTCACCGCATCTGACCTGCAAAAAAATGACTTAACTATTGCTAATATTCGCTTATGGGATACCCGTCCGCTGCTACAAAGTAACCGTCAACTACAGCAAATCCGACCTTATTATAAGTTTCCAGATGCAGATATTGACCGTTACACTCTTAAACGCAGTATTAGCTCCCAAGCTTCTTTCAAACAGCAAACTATCATCGCAGCCAGAGAATTAGATTACAACGACGTTCCCGACGCGGCGAAAACTTGGGTAAACAAGCATTTAGTTTATACTCATGGCTACGGGTTTACTCTGAGTCCGGTCAACCAAGTTGCTCCCGGTGGATTACCTTACTATTACGTTAAAGATATTGGTGTGGAAAATTCGGGGAATCAAGCTTCTTTATCCATATCTAATGCCGAAATTCGTGCCAGTATTCCGATTGCGAATCCGCGAATTTATTATGGAGAAATTGCCGATACCTATGTAATGACGGGAACCAAAACTCAAGAATTTGACTATCCCAGTGGAAATGCTAACGAATTTAATATTTATGACGGAACTGGTGGAGTTCCTATCGGTGCAACTTGGCGACGCTTGCTGTTTTCCCAGTATCTTAAAGATTGGCAGATGCTGCTGACGCGCAACTTTAAACCAGAAACTAAGGTAATTTTTCGCCGTAATATTAGAGAAAGAATCCGCACGATCGCTCCTTTTTTACGTTTTGATCGCGACCCTTACTTGGTAGCAGCCGATGGTAAAGGAACAACTATCGATGGCAAACCAACGTATCTGTATTGGATAATTGACGCTTACACTACTTCTAACCATTATCCCTATTCTGACCCAGGAAAAAATAAATTTAACTATATCCGTAACTCCGTAAAAATCGTTGTTGATGCTTATAACGGTGATGTGACTTTTTACATTGCCGACTCAACAGACCCGATTATCACTACATTGGGGGCAATTTTTCCGTCGATGTTCAAACCTCTCGATCAAATGCCCCCCACTCTTCGCAGTCATATCCGCTACCCCTCTGACTATTTCAGCATTCAGTCGGAACGGTTGCTTGCTTATCATATGACCGACCCCCAGGTATTCTACAACCGAGAAGATTTGTGGCAGATACCTTCGGAAATTTACGGTACTGAACAGCAGCCAGTTCAACCTTACTATTTAATTACAAAATTACCCACTGCTCAAAATGAAGAATTTATCTTACTACTTCCTTTTAATCCTACCCAACGACGAAATTTAATTGCTTGGCTAGCAGCGCGTTCTGATGGCAAAGAATATGGCAAATTATTACTTTACGAGTTCCCCAAGCAGGAATTAGTTTACGGACCGCAGCAAATAGAAGCTTTAATTAACCAAACTCCAGAAATCTCCGAACAAATTAGTTTATGGAATCGTGAAGGTTCGCGGGTAATTCAAGGAAATTTATTGGTAATACCGATCGAACAATCACTGCTTTACGTTGAACCGCTGTATTTGGAAGCCGAGGAAAATAGTTTGCCAACCTTAGTTCGGGTGATTGTTGCTTACAATAATCAAATCGTCATGGAAGATACTTTAGAAAAATCTCTCGCAGCTATTTTTAACGTACCTGAAATTAGAACCCCTACTTTTACCATTCCAGATGAACCGCAACAACCGCTCTTACCGCAATAAGCGGTGGAGAACATTTGTATCAGTGATAGTAAATAGGTCAATATCTATCTACAGAAATAGATAGAACTTCCTTAATACCCTTCTAGGAGGATATCGCAAATGAGAGTAACAATGTAAAAATTGTTAAGAAGGTTGTATTATATTATTCTGCACAGTTTTATACGTTGCACAAGAAATCAATTGTGTATGGCGGGCTATTAAGATTTAGTCTTGCTAAAAATCTTTAATTATTAATCTTTTAATCTTTACATTTTAAATTACTTATAAATCCGATATTTATTAGCTTCACAAATTGAGACTAATTTCCGCAAACCTACTAGTTTTTTAAGAGGTAACGTTAATTCGACGGGTAAAACGGTAGATTTCACAATTTTTATCCAGTTGATGATTTTTCAACCAAACAAATTATCATTTCTGTAAACGCAAAATATTTGACTTGACTATAATTAGCATTCTATGAATACTCATTTACATTTATGCAGTGCTTTTTGTGGTCAAACCTAGCCAATGGTAAAAAAAATTTGATTTTTTTACCAAAAGATCTCAAAATTAGTGTGTATTAAGAGCAGGTTAAAAGCCTTGTTTTTGCTACATGAAAAAATCATTAGTTTGATTTTATTTGGCTCTAATTAGATAGGAATAGAAGGTAGTTATAGCACAAAATGAAAAATGATAGATTACGAAAAATGTTGCGTTTTTTTAAAGCATTAGCAGACGAAAGTAGACTGAAAATTATTGGTATATTGGCAAGCCAGGAGTGCAGTGTAGAAGAATTGGCTGTGTTATTAGAACTCAAAGAACCCACTATTTCGCATCATTTAACCAAACTCAAGCAGCTTGAATTAGTAAGAATGCGTCCTGAAGGCAATACTCATTTTTATCAATTAGATAAAGATGTTTTGCAAACGATGACTAAAGAAGTGTTTAAGCCGGAAAAAATAGCTTGTTTTGCTGAGGACGTGAACCTTAAAACCTGGGAAGTGAAAGTATTAAACACTTATATTGAAGGGCATTTTGAAAATTCTGGATCGGTACAATACCTCAAAGAAATTCCGAGTAGCAGTAAGAAACGTTTGACAATTCTCAAGTGGGTAATAGACAAATTTGAAATGGGAGTAGAATATTCGGAGGATGCAGTAAATGAAATTCTCAACCGTTACTATCGAGATTTTGAAAGTCTAAGGAAGGAATTAATCGATAGTCGGTTACTGTTGCAGAAAGATGGCATATATTTCCGATGTTAATCCTTGAATAGATAATTTTTCGCAGATTTTAAACTTTAAATAGCAATGAGACAAGGGATAAAGTACTTTAACTACTGACTCCTATTCTCTCAGCTACTAAGTACTCGTGCAAAATAAATTAAACATTTCGTCTAGGGAAGGTTTATATAACTCATGAGTAATTATATAAATAATTTTGCGTTAGTACTTATTTCTAATTTTTAATGTAGGGAGTAGGATTAGCTCGATCGCCTATGGTAATTTTTTGTAAAGTTTATATAAGTATTGTCACTGTAGTCAGATGAAGTTCCTATAAAGGTTAAGTACTTTTATGGTAAAGAACTGATAATTTCATAAAAGCAATAAGAAGAAAAGCGGCGATTTTATCAAATTTACACAAAAATATATTCATTAAATTATTAAGTTGTTATTAGTCAGTAATTATAGGGAGTAGGGAATAGGGAGTAGTTCTAGATAAATTTTGCTTTTTAGTTAAGTAAGGAGTGTAGATTTATCGTTCTTGTAATTTCCCGACTGTAAATTTCCCGATTAACTTAGTTTGATTAAAATTCTGAATACACGAAGGTAAAAAATGTTTAAAAAAGTGGTGCTACCAACCATTGCAATCTCAGCTATAGTTTTTGCTAGCTTTGCTATGTTTTTAGCTGAATACGGTTCCGAACGAATAGAAATCAAAGTAGACAATCAAGATTTTATATATGGAGAAATCAGAGATTTTATCTCTCCTCAAATGGGAGCAGCTTTGAGTTTAACACTGGGTTTAGCAAGCATTGTAGCGATTGGAACTAGAAAATCTGTAGCAAAACGAGAGAACTTAGAAAAGCAGTTGTTGTCTATTAAAAAGGCAATATCGGATCGAGATGTTCAGATTGAAGAATTAAGAAAACATCATGGAAGCGGAGTAAAATTTTTTGATCGGATGCGTTAGTAGCAATTAATCAAGAAGACTTTGCAATTGCAAAGTCTCTACAGGATGTTTTACAATTTTGCTTTTTTAAGATACTGTTCGTAATCGTTCAAATCTTCAACTACTTTATTAGTAAGGAAAT
Source organism: Rivularia sp. UHCC 0363 (assembly GCF_034931125.1). Classification (NCBI taxonomy): domain Bacteria; kingdom Bacillati; phylum Cyanobacteriota; class Cyanophyceae; order Nostocales; family Rivulariaceae; genus Rivularia; species Rivularia sp. UHCC 0363. The sequence continues at coordinate 61,448 of NZ_JAYGHM010000027.1, forward strand.
ACATTCCAAACAGATTAAACAAAGCCATCGCAAAAAACGTAGCGTCTCCGAAATCAAGTACCGATTGAGGTTTTGCGATCGCACCAATAAATGTCGCACCAACGAATAATATTCTGTATACAATCAAACTCCGTTCGCTGAAGAGATATTCCCAAGCCTTTTCTGCGTAGTAGCTCCAGGAAATCATCGTCGAGAAAGCGAATAAAAATACGGAAATTGCCAGTAATATGGGGAACCAAGATATTACCGTACCAAAAGCAACAGAAGTTAGAGCCGCACCTTCACCAGCTTTTCTGATTGTTTCATATTCAGGATTATTCCAAACTCCAGTGATTACGACTACCAAAGCAGTCATATTACAGATAACTACCGTATCGATGAATGGTTCCAGAAGTCCTACTAGACCTTCTTTGATCGGTCGATCTGTTCTTGCTGCTGCGTGAGCGATCGCAGCGGAACCAACTCCGGCTTCATTGGAAAAGGTGGAACGTCTAAAACCTTGAACAATTACGCCGATAACTCCTCCTTCCACCGCTTGAGGACTAAAAGCTTGTTGAAAGATAGTTGCAAAAGCACTGGGAATCTCAGTAAAGTTAACTAACAAAATCCACAATGCAGCAGCAACATAAAGCACGCACATGACTGGTACTATAGTCCCCGCAACTTGACCGATCCGATGGATACCGCCGATAATTACCAAACCGACTAATACAGCTAAAACTAAACCGTAAACCCAAGGATATATCGGAAGGACTGCTTTAACCGCACTGTAAGACTGACTGACCTGAATCATATTTGCCGCACCAAAAGCAGCGAAGATGGTGCAAATAGAAAATAGGATTGCTAAAACATTACCTAATGGTTTTAAACCAATTTCTGCAAATCCTCTAGAAAGATAATACATCGGTCCGCCTGCAACTCTACCATCAGGCTTGATGATGCGATATTTTTGACCGAGAGTACATTCAACCATTTTACTGGACATACCCAGCAAACCACCCAGAGTCATCCACAAAGTTGCACCCGGACCACCAACGCTAATTGCGATCGCGACTCCGGCAATGTTACCAAGTCCTACAGTTGCCGATAAAGCAGTAGCTAAAGCTTGAAAGTGGGAAACTTCCCCTGGTGCGTTGGGGTCATCGTGTTTCCCGCGAACGATATCAATAGCGTGTCCGAACAGCCGGAAATTGACGAATCTGAGACGGATAGTAAAGAAAACCGCTCCAAAAATTAGCCATAAAACAATTAAGGGAAAACCACCGATGCTGAAAAATAGGACATCAAATATTCCCTTTACGAATCGACCAAAAGCGGCATCAAGGGAATTGAGCAAAGGTTCCCCAGCAGCTTCATCAGCAGCAAAAACCGCTGTCGGAATCAAACAGAATAATAAAGTTAATAGCCAACTGTGCTTAAAAAACGGCTTTCGCATTTAATTAAATTCTCCATTAATTTTTTGACTACAGCAATTGTTTATTCAGGAATACTACCTGAAGGAATATGTTTCACACAAGTTATGTCACATCAAAGCCAGTATCCGACGAGTGTTAAGTAAGCATCGGATGTATAGCCGTTCCAATTGATTTCCGGATAAAATCTTTGTTAAGGAAAATATATCAGTTAATAAATTGATCAATATATTACCCGTATCCATGTAATAGGGCGGTATAACTGTTAACTATTGCAGCGTTAATCAGAAAACTAAGGCAGTGGGAAATTTTGATACTTAATTTTTATTAACAAATATTATGAAAAATCTGCGAAATAAAATTCATCACTTAATCGAGCAATTGAATCAAGATGAACTAGAAATAACATAGCAGTCATACCTATGCCAGATGTTTGAGGAGAGCAGTTGTGTAAACAGTTAAAACTGTATAAGTTGACAAGGTATTACTAGAACCTTAGCTTAAACTTGTTTGTGACAATATCGTGACTTGAGATTTTCCTTATGGATGCTACGGCACTTTGGCAACGATACCAGAAATGGCTATATTTCCATGAAGTACTAGGTTTTTACCTAGACGTTAGCCGGATGGGCTTCGATGATGACTTCTTTGCGAAGTTACAGCCTTCATTTGACAAAGCTTTCGCGGATATGGCTGAATTGGAAAAAGGCGCGATCGCGAATCCCGATGAAGACCGGATGGTTGGACATTATTGGTTGCGAAACCCCGATTTGGCCCCAACTCCGGAAGTAACGCAAGAGATTGTTGACAATATTGAGAAAATAGAAGTATTTGTCGAGAAAATCCACACGGGTGCGATTCATCCTCCCAAAGCTCCTCGCTTCACCGATATAATCTCAATTGGGATTGGTGGTTCTGCACTCGGTCCTCAATTTGTGGCTCAAGCTTTAGCTACAGATTATCCACCTCTAGCAATTCATTTTATCGATAACAGCGACCCCGCAGGAATCGATCGCGTGTTAACTCAATTGCGGAATCGTCTTTCGAGTACGTTGGTCTTGGTGATTTCTAAATCTGGAGGAACACCGGAACCGCGTAACGCAATGATGGAAGTGAAGAAAGCTTATTCCGGACAAAATCTGGACTTCGCACAATATGCGATCGCGATTACCATGCCTGGTAGTAAGCTAAGTAAAATTGGGGAATCGGAAGGCTGGCTGGCACATTTTCCGATGTACGATTGGGTTGGAGGTCGGACTTCAGAATTGTCTGCTGTAGGGCTTGTCCCGGCAGCATTGCAGGGTATTGACATTCATCAAATGCTCGACGGTGCTAAAGAGATGGATGACGCAACTCGCGTTCCAGATGTCAAAAATAACCCTGCTGCACTACTCGCTTTGTCATGGTACTACGCTGGTAACGGACGCGGTGAAAAAGATATGGTTGTGCTTCCTTATAAAGACAGCCTGCTTTTATTCAGCCGCTATCTGCAACAGTTGGTGATGGAATCTTTAGGTAAAGAAAAAGACTTAGATGGTAACATCGTCCATCAAGGTATTGCAGTTTACGGTAATAAAGGTTCAACCGATCAACATGCATACGTCCAGCAGTTGCGTGAGGGGGTAGCGAATTTCTTCCTTACCTTCATTGAAGTTTTAGAAGATAGAAAAGGTTCCTCTTTAGAAATTGAGCCGGGAATTACATCGGGTGATTATCTCTCCGGTTTCCTTCAAGGTACTAAAAAAGCACTTTACGATAACCACCGAGATTCAATTACAGTTACTATACCCCAAGTTAATCCTCGGACTGTAGGCGCATTAATCGCTTTATACGAACGCGCTGTGGGTTTATACGCGAGCTTGATAAACGTCAACGCTTACCACCAACCGGGTGTAGAAGCAGGTAAAAAAGCAGCAGCAGTTATTTTGGAATTGCAGCAGCAAGTAGTATCTGTTCTCCAAACAGCAGAAAATCCGCTTTCTCTAGAAGAAATAGCCCAAAAAGCCGGTGCATCTGACCAGATAGAGTCAATTTACATTATATTGCGTCATTTTTATGCCAACGGACGCGGTGTAGTAGTAGAAGGTAATCTTGGACAACCGAGTAGTTTAAAATTCTCTATGGGCTAAGTTGGCTAATAGATTACATTTCAATACCATATTTTGGTAACTTTTGTTGCATTCGCAACATTTTTTTATTACTGAGCATCTTAGATTGAACTAACGATTCAATTTTTAGGATGCTTTTTTAGCACTATATTTATATGAGTAATATTAGGGGCATTGAAATCCGCTATTTGGAATCAATTAAAGGGGGGATGACTAAGTTCTTCACTCCTCAAGCCAGCAATGAAACCATGTTGGTACAGATTCCAGCCAATACAGTAGAAGATTTATTCGTACATAAATCGCAAACCGACCAATTATTAGTAGTCAAAGGTCGATTTGTGCTAGTTACTTTAATTAATAAGCAATATCAGTACATTCCATTAAGTGAAAAATACCCAGCAGTGGTGACGATTCCACCGGGAGTTCTGCATGGAGTGATTAATATTACTTTAGAACCCTGCGTAGTAGTAAATGCCGTATTGCGTCATAGAGAACCGCAAAAGCTCGATTACGTTACCCGTGGAAGACCATTTCCCTATGATTTGGAAGCAGCAGAAGCCGCGTGGAATGATTTAGACACGATAAAGCAAATGTCTTTTAAAGGTTAGTTTTTAGCTGATTTATAGAACCCATATCCGGCGCTTTGTTACCGCACGCCATTTGCTACAACGGGGGAAACCCCGCAACGCAATGGCTCTGCTACACAAGCAAAACCCCTTCGGGTTCACTAGTTTGGCGGGACGGAAACCGACACCGCCAACTAGATTCACCGCCTGCGCGGGTTTATTTAGTCAAATCTATTAATAATTATGTTAATTGATAATTGATGATTGAGAAAATTAGTAGCTAGGGTTAAGCGCACGAAGAATAATAGGTTTTAACTAGAAATTAACTACAGCGCTGTAATATCTTAATTTACCCGCAATATTGATGTTGGGTTACGACAGGATAAATAGACTTTCGTTTCAAATCTAATTTGGTTTTCCTGTATAACCCAACCTACTATTCCACCACATTAAATATGATGGGTAAAAACATTCGTAGCGTCGCACTACCATAACTCACTAGTAGTCTGGCAAATCAATGCGGAGTAGCTGAAAATTAGAAAACCAAAAATATTTTTTCTATTCCCTAGGTTGACCGACAATTTCGGGTTGGTCGAGTACTAAGTTAAATGTTGGTTTCCTTTATGTCCTGTACGAAACTGGTGTAGACATTACCTTCCAAAAACTGGGGAATATCCATAACTTTTTGATGAAAACTGATGGTTGTAGTTACTCCAGTAATCGCACACTCCCTTAAAGCTCGTTTCATGCGATGAATTGCGGTGGCACGATCGGGACCCCAAACAATTAATTTTGCGATCAGCGAGTCGTAGTAAGGAGGTATATCATAATCGGTGTAAATGTGGGAATCAATGCGAACACCAGGACCTCCAGGGGGAAGATAGCCGCTGATGCGTCCGGGACAAGGACGAAAATCGCGATCAGGGTCTTCTGCGTTGATGCGACATTCAATTGCGTGACCCCTCAACACAACTTGGTCTTGAGTCACGCTGAGTTTTTCTCCCATTGCAATGCGGATTTGTTCGACAACCAAATCAATTCCGGTAATCATTTCCGTAACCGGATGCTCAACCTGAATCCGGGTGTTCATTTCCATAAAGTAGAAATCGCCCCTATCATCCAGCAAAAATTCTACCGTACCCGCACCAGTGTAATTAATGAACTTAGCAGCATTAACTGCGGCTTCTCCCATTTTCTGCCGTAAATCTTCATTGAGTGCGGGACTTGGGGCTTCTTCTAAAAGTTTCTGATTGCGTCGCTGAATCGAACAATCGCGTTCGCCTAAATGAATTACATTACCGTAATTGTCCGCCAAAATTTGAAATTCAATATGGCGGGGTCGTTCGATAAATTTTTCTAGATATACTCCTTTGTTACCGAATGCTGCTTCCGCTTCTCCTTGTGCGGCTCGAAAAGACTTAGTAAACTCATGGGGCGATCGCACTAAACGCATTCCTCTTCCACCACCACCAGCTGTCGCTTTAATCATCACCGGATAGCCAATTTTTTCGGCGGTTTTTAATCCTTCTTCTTCAGAAGACAGCAGACCATCGCTACCTGGGACTGTGGGAACACCGGCTTTTTGCATGGTTTCCTTTGCAGTCGATTTATCTCCCATCTTGCGAATCGCTTCGGGTGACGCACCAATAAAAGCTATATGATGGTCGGCACAGATTTCAGCAAAACGAGCATTTTCCGCTAAAAAACCATAACCTGGGTGAATCGCGCTGGCATTACGTGTTAATGCTGCCGCAATAATATTAGGAATATTCAAATAACTTTTACTACTAGCAGCATCACCGATACAAACTGCTTCATCGGCAAGCTGTACGTGAAGAGCATTACGGTCGATGTTGGAATGTACTGCAACAGTCGCAATTCCCATTTCTTCGCAAGCACGGAGAACGCGAAGAGCTATTTCCCCTCGATTGGCAATTAATATTTTGTCAAAATTCATCTTTGTAATTTCTATATCATTTATGTAGATTGACATTTTCTCGCGTCAAGTCCGGAACAATACTTTCGCTTTGTTTCAAAATTTGACAAGAAACTGGACGCTTTGCTTGCAAAATCCTTGGCTATAACTACCCATAAGGCATTTTAAATAGATTGTTTGCCTAATTTGATGCAACCAGCATTAAGAAATAACTCAGCAGGTTAATAATGATACGCATCCCGACCTTGAATAATAAACACCCAGGGAACGGAACGGCAAGTCATGTCACAACCGTTCTTAAATATGACAATAGTTCTACTTCATTTCTGTCAGCCAGTTATCCCAATCTGGCAAAAACAATGCATTTCAATCATGATTTTTTCTGATATACCATCTTCTTACCATATTTATTCTCTTATGCTATAATCCATTTTTAGACAAACAATCATGCGGATGTGGCGGAATTGGTATACGCGCACGCTTGAGGGGCGTGTGGGCAATGCTCTTGCGAGTTCGAGTCTCGCCATCCGCATTTTTTAATGGCATAAGTAGGGAATAGGGCATTGGGCATGGAAATTATAAAATACGAAAAATTATGCTTTCATCCTTGGTGGTGAAAGTTTTTTGGTTTTTCAGCATTCCCTATTCCCTATTCCCCACTCCCTCTTTTATGCTTTGATAGAAATAAGTAAAGTATTGTTAAGAGCAGAGCATTGACTGCAATTACAGCGACGGATAATTTAGCCTTGCCTTACTCATGGCATAGATTAGATGCGATTTGGCAAGGTGGAGAAGAGGAAATACAGCAAGGTTTGCCTCATACTCAGTTAACACCGGCTTGGCAGCTATTGCTGTTAGGTGATGGTTCTCCTACGCGACACCTGAAATTGCTTACGGGGGAACCGACGGAAGTAGATGTGATCGATATGTCATTAATTGGCATGGATTTTGATAGCGCACCCGATTTGATTCATTTGGTGCCGGGTCCGAGACTGCGACGACAGGTTTGGTTGCGTACCGCTTCCGGTCAAGTTTTGGCTTATGCAGCTTCATGGTGGGAAGCGTCCCATGTAGATGAATATTTGCAGAATCGTTCGTTACCGATTTGGGCGAGTTTAGCGCGTCTTCGCACTGAGTTGTATCGGGATGTTCAAGGGATTTACTACGGTCATTCTGCTGCTTTGGAATTAGGATTTAATCAAAAAGGTCCTTTTTGGGGTCGTCATTATTTATTTTGGCATCACGGACAGCCTTTAACCTTGATTTATGAGGTTTTTTCACCTTATTTAACTAAATATCTGGGTTCAAGCTAACTGTAATTATATTTCTAACTTAGTTAAACTTATTCCTGATGATAAGTAGTTTTATTGAATTGCTTTTCAATTAGGCTAGTGTCTGGTTGCAATAGTAGTGCTAAACTTGCTGCGGAGGCAGATTTATAATTTTACTTACCTTGAGTAAGAGAAATAATAATATTGGTACTCTAAGCTACATTATTGATAGCTAAATATAGAGAAAACCTATTAACTGCTAATGGTGGCTTGATTGCAAAAGTACTATTGAGCTAGTGATAAAAATTATTTTGGTAATTAATAACTCTAGATATATAGAGTTATTTTGGTTAGGTTAACTAATAAAGCAATTGAAAAATTCGGTTTTATGAGGTATTGGTTTCAATGACACTCCCTGTCGTGTCTATTTCTGGTAAGAAAAAAAAGAAACCGTCTTTAGTCTTGACCCTTTCTGGGGCGGGTTTATTAATTGGTAGTGGGATAGCGGCTTACTGGCTTTTGACGGCTGGAAAACCATCGTCTAGTTTGCCTGTAGGTGCCAATATTATTCCCGAAGATGCCCTATTTACGGTTTCTCTAAGTACGGATACTAATCAGTGGGACAAACTGCGTTCTTTTGGAACCAAACAAAGCCAAGCTGCTCTAGATAAAAGTTTAGTTCAGTGGCGCGATCGCTTTCTGGCAAAGGAAGGTTTTGATTTTCAAAAAGATGTCAGTCCTTGGGTTGGAGACCAGGTAACTGTGGCAATTCTCGCTCCTCAAGAGCCGAAAACTCCACCAGAAGCAGTACCAGTACCCAGTGATGAAAAATTAGCTCCCGTCGAACAATCGATGGTGATGGTTTTACCAATTCAAGACCAAAACAAAGCTCAAACAGCTTTTGCACAACCAAAAGCCTTGAAAGGGAAATGGGTTGACCGCGAGTATGAAGGGATTACGATCAAAGAAGCTGAATCAACTTCAGGGGAAAAGTTATCTACAGCAATAATAGAAGAACGTTTTTTAATTATTGCAGATAATCCCAAAGCTACTGAAAGAACGATCAAAGCTTATAAAAGCAAAGCAACACTAGCTAATGGGGTCGGTTTTGCCAAGCATTTACCCCAAATCGCGACTTATCAACCCCTCGCTCAGTTTTACGTCAATATTCCGTCTGCGGCTCAAATCGCGGGGACAACTTCTGCTAAGACTCGCTTACCCGCGCAAGTTTTAGCACAACTGAAAAATAATCAAGGTTTAGCGGGAACTGTCAGTTTAGAATCTCAAGGACTGCGATTTAAAGGAGTATCTTGGTTAAAACCCAATAGTCAAAGAGTGCTAGCGGTAGAAAATAAAGCTACCACTATGACAACTCGTTTACCAGCATCCACCTTAATGATGTTTTCTGGTGGGAACTTACGCAGATTGTGGGCTGATTACGTTTCAACTGCTCAGAAAAATCCTCTTTCTCCAGTTAATCCAGAAGAGTTAAGAAGCGGCTTTAAAAATTTGAGTGGACTTGATTTAGACGGTGACTTGCTGAGTTGGATGGGAGGTGAATTTGCCGTATCGATTATTCCTGATGCCCCAAATAAAGACATCCCTCAAGACGTTCGAGTAGCTTTAGTATTTATGGTACAGGCTAGCGATCGCCAAAAAGCAGAAACATCTTTAAAACAGTTAGATGACGCGATGAGAACTCAGTATCAGTTTACGATCAAAGAAGAGAAAGCAGGGGAAGTTCCTGTTGTCAGATGGATTGGTCCGTCGGGAACTTTAACTGCTACTCATGGTTGGCTGGATAAAGATGTTGCTTTTTTGACTTTGGGAACACCCGTAACTGAGAAAATTCTTCCCAAACCAAAGAATATTTTAGCTAATGCCGATTCTTTTCACAAAGCATTACCCCAAGAAGTTAATCCTGTCAATGGTCAGTTTTTCTTGGACATGGAAGGTGCAGCAAAAAGCTTGTCCTTACCGGCTTTGTTTCCCCAACAACAAAATTTTTTGAACGCAATTAATTCCATCGGTGTAACAACTGCGGTAAGCGATAGTCGGACTACTCGCTATGATGTTTTGCTGGAATTGAAAAAAGGAGAGAAACCACCACAGCTTTCAAGTTCCAAGGAAAGTGAGTAGGAAAGTGAGTCCTAGAGGTGAAAATCTTAAGTGATTAGTGCCTCTTCTAAATAGGGCTTTGAAAGAAAGTAAGATAAAAAATTATAGTAATTTCATTGGGAGAACACTTTTATGGATTTAGTTGTACTCCAGAATTGGCTTGATAATGCTTCCTTCCTCGTCCTGTTTGTCACAATGTTGATTTATTGGGTAGGAGCAGCTTTTCCTAATTTACCGATTTTGGGTGGTTTAGGAACCGCTGGAATGGCGATCGCTAATTTGTGCATGGCAACTTTACTTGGTGCAAGATGGTTGGAGGGTGGATATTTCCCTTTAAGCAATTTATATGAATCTTTGTTTTTCTTGGCTTGGGGAATCACTACGGTTCATTTAATCGCTGAATACAGCAGTCGCAGCCGTTTGGTAGGTGTTGCGACTTCTCCCGTAGCGATGGGAATTAGCGCTTTTGCAGCACTAACGCTTCCTTCAGATATGCAAGTTTCGGAACCATTAGTACCCGCACTCAAATCAAACTGGTTGATGATGCACGTCAGCGTGATGATGTTGAGTTATTCGGCTTTAATGGTAGGTTCTTTAATAGCCGTAGCATTTCTGATCGTTACAAAAGGTCAACCAGTGCAGCTTCAAGGTAGTTCCGTCGGTACTGGTGGCTATCGTACTAACGGTTATCGCTTGCACAAAGCCGGTGAATTAGTTACCGAACCCCAAACATTTGCTTTTGAAAACAATGGTTTTTCTCCCGTTCAAAGCAGTAGTAATGGTAATGGTAAAACAGGTACGGCAGTTGCACGGCGTATAGAAACTCAAACATCAAGCATTGATTCAGGAGAACTGCTTTCTCCTCAAAGATTAAGTCTTGCGGAAACTTTAGATAATATTAGCTATCGGATTATTGGGTTGGGTTTTCCCCTCTTGACAATCGGCATTATTGCTGGTGCGGTTTGGGCGAATGAAGCGTGGGGTTCTTACTGGAGTTGGGACCCTAAAGAAACCTGGGCATTAATTACCTGGTTGGTGTTTGCGGCTTATCTGCACTCCCGGATTACTCGCGGTTGGCAAGGTCGTCGTCCGGCAATTTTAGCGGCTACGGGGTTTGTTGCGGTTTGGGTTTGTTATTTGGGAGTGAATTTGTTGGGTAAGGGTTTGCATTCTTATGGGTGGTTTTTTTAGATTATCCAGCGGTTGATTAATTAATCTGGCGGTTGAAACCGCGTCTACACAGGCAAAACCCGCCTGCGCGGGTTGAATAAGTTAATTTATAATGCTCTTTTCCACAGGTTGGGAAGGAGTTTTTTTATATGTTGAAAGTTTTAGAACTTATGCAAAAATCGTAGGTTGGGTTGAACGGAGTGAAGCCCAACAAATTCTTCATAATGTTGGGTTTCGTTCCTCAACTTAATCTACTACTACTAAATTGTGAATTCGGTAATGTTAATGCCCATATGAAAATAACAACAGTTTTCTATGCTGACGGGTTGCTACGCAAATAACCACCCCCTTCTTCTGAAGTCAAATTAACAGAAGTATTGCCGTCGCCGTCTCGCCAGTAGCCTTCTACATAGGTTCCGTCTGCTCGCTCGTATCCGTTAACCCTGTGAGGCTCAACATGATGGGTATCAGCGACACTTTCCGAAGCATTTTCGTATAAAATTTCAGTCTCGCTGAGAATTTCTGCATCAGCAATAACTGTCTCGCTAAAAATCTCTGCGTCTGAAATAATTGATTCTCCCAGTATTTCATTATCCGCAATAATTGCGTCGCCCATGTCTAGTAGCTCAGTAATTCCGACAGCTAAAGTACTTATAGCAACAATTTTGGCAACTTTTCTGACACCTTGTCCAGCCATCTTGAGGTCATTATTGGCAATACCATTACAAACTTCACCTACGCCGTTTGCTGTGTAGGCAATTGTTCGTCCAAGTCCAGTAACTGTGGTTTTAACTGCATTTCCAGCTTCAGAAAAACCTTCTGTAATTCTCTTTTCGTCTTCAGTGACAATTCCGTAAACTGCGGTGATTGCTCCATCGGCTAAACTACCTAGCGTTTCTGTTGAAACAACAGTTGATTGGTATACACCTTGTCCTACCTCTTTAACAAAATTACTGTCTACTAATATTCCTACTATTTCGATTCCACCGCCAACGGTTCCTCCGGCAACTTTACCAACGATACTACCCAGATTTTTCAGGAATCCCATATCCATATATAGTATTTTTTTAAACTTGCATTTCAGTATTAATTTTATAGACCAAATAGAACTATCCTGATGAGTAATTTCACAGAAAATCAAATATTTTTTTGCCAAAGTAAAGTTAGCCATACTGACATTTGCTAACTCCGGACAAGTTGCGATACACCTTCGGTGTTATGCTCTGCGTATCGAAGTTTTCAAAGTAGTCTTCATAATGTTGGGTTTCGTTCCTCAACCCAACCTACTACTAGTGGTGAAATAATTAAGAAAACAAGCTAAATAGGACACAAATCATTATTCATTGCTCTAAATGAACACGTTACAATCTTACTAAATAATTATTAAATTTTTATGAGTAAAAAGAAAAAGTCCGGCGATAATTTTGGGCTAAAATCAACGAAAAAATCCGGCGATGATTTTGGCTTTAAAACAACTAAAAAATCGGGTGATGATGTTGGATTTAGAAAATCAAACCAGAATTTGCAAGAGCTTATAAAAGAGTTACCTGCTCCTTTACCAAACATTGATTTACCAAAAATAGATGATTAAATCTATATACGATTTTGATTTTTAACCAATATTTTGATACAACCAAAATCGAACAACCATCACTGATAATTAATAACTAACTCACAAAATCATCTCCTTCACCATCTGTGCCGTAGCGGGAGCCAATAAAACCCCATTCCGATAATGAGCGCTAGCCAATATCACGTTGTCATATCCCGGTAGTTGCTCGATAACTGGTGCGGGACGACCTTCTGGACGAGGACGCAAACCCGACCAGGTGCGGATGATATCGGCTTTCGCTAACTCCGGACAAGTTGCGATCGCACTTTTCAAAGTAGCATCTAATAGTTCTTTGTCGGCTGATATTTCACCACCATCTTGGGAAAATTCCACCGTCGCACCTACCCAATAATCTGTAGTTGGATAAACACCTGCACCACAAGGAACTACGTAAATATCATTACAGGTTATAGCGGGTTGAAATTCGGATTTTGCTAGAGGATGACCCAAACGTAAATGAATTGCTTGTCCTAATACCGGACGAATATCAACTTTTTGATTTAATTGTGCTGTTAAAGCAGACGAACCGAGTCCCGCAGCAATAATAAATTTGTCACCTGTAATTACACCATCTGTGGTTTCGAGTTGATTCGGTGACTTCATCCCCAATGCAGTTACACCAAATTTGAAGCTGACACCATTGTGTTTCGCTGCTTCTACTAAAGCTAATGTTAATGCTGTTGGATCGAGTTGCCGATCTTGGGGTGAATGAATTGCTCCGATATATTCTTGCGATTTAACATCTACCTGGGGACATATCTTTTCAAGTTGAGCAACATCTAAAATTTCTAATTGCCAACCTTGATGATGGCGAGTTTCTCGAAGTTTTTCCCAGCTAGTTAAATCATCAGTTGTCACTTGAGGAGATGGTAACAACATTAAAATTCCTTGACGGTTGAAGGGGATGCGTCGATTTGCGATCGCTTCTAATTCAGGAATCAAAGTTTCATAGCGTTGGATGCTTGTTTCTCGCATCTGCCAAGCTTTACCCTTGACTTTGTGGCTGACAATGCCCATCAAAACGCCTAAAGCGGCACCTGTAGCGGCTTGGGCTGGGGGTTGCCGATCCACAACCGTAATTTTTAACCCTGCGATTAAACTTAGTTCATAGGCTAACGTCGCTCCAATAATACCGCAACCGATAATAACTATATGCATGGCGTGGAGACATCTAAAATAATAATAATGTGGAGACTTGCTATAGCAAGTCTCACGCTGAACGAATTTTAGATTTTAGATTTTAAATTTTGGATTGATGATTCTTTCTTTAAAATTTAAAAAGGTCTGAAGCCTGCTAACTTATTCGTGGAATAAATCTAAAATCCAAATCAGATATAAATCTAAAATCTAAAATCCAAAACCGTTTGGCCTAAATTGTTTACATATCACTAGGTAAAGTATTTTTTGGCAGCAAATCGAGAAATTTCTCAATATCTGTAAAAGCCGCACTATAGTAGCTCAGAGCTTTTTGGGGATTCGCTTCCTTAGCAGCTTGGTCAATTTTTACAAGATTGTTGAACATCTCTCGCGCAACTTTACGGGCTTCTTTTTGTCGATCTGGCAAAAGATTAGAAATAATGTAATTCATATTCAACTTTGCTTCTGCTACGGGACCGTGGATAAAATTGCTGACGTTTGTCCAATCTTGGTTTTGAATCAGTTTTTGCAATTCCGCAGCACGTTCTTGTACTGCTACCACTTCAGGAACGTATTCCTGGATTTTCTCTATTTGTAGTGAGGTATATGCTGGAGGTGTTGCAGCAACATTCGGACCGCCACAACTGATAAGTAATGTTGCTAAAGATACTAGAATTAGCGAGAAAATGGGGCGTAGACGCGACATAAACTAAACTTATTTATCTGCAAATTAACACAGTAATTTTAACTTGTTGGGGGGTCAAACAATTTTGGATTTTGGATTTTGGATTAATTCCACAAATAAATTTGGATATTGTTTTGACAGGCTTCTCGCCCTAAGTAATTGCGGTAAAATTGTAAGGCTAATACCGTTTGTGTATAAATACGCGCTTAATCCAGTCTACGTAGGTAGGCTTTGTAATATTAGCCCCAGCCTTCTAGGCTGCGGGTGTTTTTGAAACACTAATACGGTCAACCTTTCGGCATTTAAAAGAAATCGTAACATTCTTGACATTAGCCGCATTATTTCAAAAGGGGGGTATTTTTGTGAACGCATCTGAAATGGCAACAAATCTGGAATTTGCGAGTAAAATTGCTGCGGTAGTTAATTTATTTAAGTTTGAATTTCCCGACGCAAAGTCAGACCTCAAACCTTGGACAAGCGATCGCCAAACTATGGAATTAATAGATCCAGATTCTATTGATATCGGTTTTCACTTTCCTGGTGTCAGTAAATCTTGGCAAAGTCGCAGTATCTTAACTCAAATTCGTTTTTATCAAGACCCTATTAGCGGGTTGCGTCGTGCAATTGGTGTAGAAGTTGCTGGATTTGACCATCGGGGAGAACAGTGGCGAGTTTCGACTGTAGAAAATTGGAATTTTGTTGGTAAACTTAAACCTGCTGAACAAAAACGAGAAAAGTTAAAAGATTTTTGTCGTCAAGTTTTGGAGGTGTTTAACAGCAATTCGGAAGAAAATAACTAGTGAGTAATGTTAAATAGTTTCGCAATTACTATCAGTACAATAAGTAGATTTGTATGTACTGTCGCGCTTACCAAAAATTGTATAGCGGTGATCGCGGATTTGTTCGTAAAATTGATCGCCAGCCCATTTTAATCCTGGTAGAGCGCGATAAGCATCAACAAATACACTACCACCTGGTAATAACCGTCCAATTTCTTCTGCGGCTGCACTACCTTGCCAGCGTCTTTGTGGAGCATCTGCATCAATCAAAATCATCCCCAATTCGCAATCTGCTGATGTAATATTCCACTTTTGTAGTGCTTGCTGGTCTTGCATGGGGATATAATTGAACATCTGTCCCCGATCTAAATTTTCTAAAACTTGTACTAAAGTAACGCAAAGGTTGCAGTTGCCGTCGTAGATAACTTGGTAGTTCATTGGGAATAAATACGTAAATAAATATTGAATATGTTTCTATTCTAAGATGCTTTATTTAATCTATACCAATTAATTAAAGCCTTATTATAAACAGCCGCTTACACATAACTCTTATACACTTTAGTTCCCTCTATCGGTGGAAAGTTTTACTTGTTATATTAATCAGTCGATAGAGAGTTTTAAAACTAAATGTATAGCTGTAATCTAAATTCATGTCTATCTGGAGAGATGCACTAATTATGAGCGATACAAACGGAAAACTAGCATCACGTCTTTACCCGTCTCACATTGATATTCCTGCTGAAGTACGAAGCCAGGTTGTCACACTTCTCAACCAAACAGTGGCTGCAACCGCAGATTTGAAAAGTCAGGTAAAACAAGCCCACTGGAACGTCAAGGGAACTGACTTTTATCAGCTTCATGAGATGTTTGATGAAATTGCCGGAGAAATAGAAGAGTATATTGATATGTTTGCCGAGCGTGTTACTGCTTTGGCTGGTTATGCTTGCGGTACAGTTCGTATGGCTGCGGCTAATTCCATATTGCCAGAATACCCTACCGATATTTTGGATGGAATGCAGCACGTAACTGCTTTAGTTGAGCGTTTTGCAGCGTATGGTAAGCATTTGAGAGAAGCGATCGACAAGACTGACGATCTAAATGACCAAGACACCAACGATCTTTACGTTGAAGTTTCTCGTACCATTGACAAGCGACTCTGGTTCTTAGAAGCTCACATCCAGGTTACTGAAGTTAAAGCAGAAAGTGGAACTCAACAGAAAGTTGGTGCTACTAACTAAATTTTGTTTGCACCTAATTCTAACAATGGTGCGTTAGGATGTTCGGTCTAATCAAATTTATTAGCTGTAATTATGATGTTGGGTTACGACATGACAATATAGATTCTCGCAACAAGTGAAGTTTAATTTTTGTGTCTAATCCAACTTACAAAATTATGGCTTTATCAACATTTCAAATTATTTCAAGTAATATAATATTTCTACAGCGGTAAGTTAATTATTCTGTGATAGTAACCTTTTAGTAAGTACGCCACTTTCGAGTGCGTACTTTTCATTTTATGTATACATCTTTTACTATGGAATAGTAGCAAGTTAGAAAACTAATTTTAAAGATTAATAAGGATTAATTGTCATTATAAAATCCGAAAACTTGCATACCCGCTATTAAAATCCAAAATCTAAAATCTATTGACGCGGGAGCGTCTTCCCGTAGGGTAATCCAAAATCGATATGACTCAAAATACCAAGACTCATCTAATTCACGATCGCAATCATCGGGGTCGCACCCAAATAGGTTGGCTTGATAGCTATCATAGTTTTTCTTTTGGTGGTTTCTACGACCCAAAACGTTTAGGATTTCGCTCTTTACGGGTGATAAATGACGATCAAGTTGCTCCGGGGGCTGGATTCCCTACTCACGGTCATCGAGATATGGAAATCCTGACCTATGTTTTAGAAGGAGCATTGGAACATAAAGATAGTTTGGGAACTGGTTCGGTAATTCGTCCGGGTGAAGCACAAATTATGAGTGCTGGAACTGGAATTATGCATAGCGAGTTTAATCATTCCGAATCGCAACCCGTTCACCTGCTCCAAATTTGGATTATTCCCGAAAAACAAGGTTTAAAACCGAGATACGAGCAGAAAAGTTTTTCGGTTGAAGAAAGAACGGGACAACTACGTTTGATTGCTGCTCATGATGCACGAGATGGTGCTGTAAAAGTATATCAAGATGTGGATTTGTATACTTCAATTTTGCAGCCGGATGACAAAATTAGTTACCACACTCAACGCGATCGCTATACTTGGTTGCAAGTAGCTAAAGGAATTATAAACCTCAACGGTGAAGAATTAAGAGCAGGTGATGGAGTGCAATTTGATGGTGAAATACAACTGGAAATGACAACTAATGTAGGTGGAGAAATCTTGCTGTTTGATTTGGCTTAATTTCCCTCGAAAAATTTCGTTGAGAACCAGCTTGATTGCCCATATTTTCATCTAAAAACTAATTTGGTGCGTTAACTCTACGTGACGCACCATTTTTATTTTTTAAATCTAACTTAATGCAAAACATCACTTTTTTACCATGAATTGGCTCTTACTACAACTCTCTACAGATTGAATTATTATATAACAATTTTCTATCAAAAAACTATTTAAAAATGAAGCAAAATAAGCACATTTTCTGCAACAATTGAAAAGACATTCAGAAAACACGATTGTAAGCTGTTGATATTACTCACCTTTAGGTAGAGTAAACGTTTGGCGTTAAAGGTGTATATTAGGTCGAACTATATAAAGATACGAATAAATGCTGAACCTAATTGCAATTTAGGTGATTTATAGTATTTGGATGAATAAAAGCGAATCAAGTTAATTTGTTTATAATCTGAAGAAATTGATCCATTTGGGGAACGTAAAACAATCTGTGAAGCAGTAAATATTCTTTTCGTTTCAAAATACTAGTAAAGAATGTGACTATCAGCCCGGTCATTAATGCTTCATCAACGGATGGTTTCTATATTATGTAATTCCATATTTAATCATGACCTTTCTACCTCCAGAAACCGTAATTGTAGATAACGAGAATGAACCAGAAAAATCTCCCGAACCACCTCGTAAAAAAAGATGGTGGCTTTGGTTGTTGCTTACTGTATTACTACTAGGTGGTGGTGTGTTAGCTTGGCGTATGATGTCTGAGGGAGAACAAAAGCCTGCTGCACAAAATGCTCAACCGCCCGTACCAGTAAAATTAGCCACAGTAGAATCTGGGACAATTGAAGATAGAGACGAATATGTTGCTAGATTGGAATCGCGGCAAGCGGTAACTCTTCAGCCTCAAATAATGGGTAGAATTACGAAAATTTTCGTAAATTCAGGAGATGAAGTTAAAGAAGGGAATGCAGTAATGCAGATAGATTCTAGAGAACAACAAGCAGCAGTTAACAGTGTTGATGCAGCAGCACAAGCCGCTCGTTCTCAATTGCAAAACGCGATCGCAACTCTTAAATCTTTAGAAGCTGAAAGATTATCCAATGTTGCCGATGTTAATTTGAATCAGCAGGAATACGAAAGATATTCTAGTTTGGCAGCCCAAGGAGCAGTATCGCAACAAACTAGGCAGCAGTATGTTAATAAACTTGCCTCAGCAAAGGCTAAACTGAATGCACTTGACGCTCAAATTCAAGCCCAAAAAGCTTCAGTAAATCAAGCTGAAAAATCATTACAACAAGCTCAGGCAAATACTACACAAGAGCAAGTCCAGCTGCAATACTATACAGTTTCCGCTCCGATTGCGGGTCAAGTGGGCGATTTAACAGTGAAAGTTGGCGATGTTGTGAGTACGACGACCCAACTAACAACTATTACCCAAAATAATCCCTTACAAGTTGAAATTTCCATACCCCAAGAACGTGCAGCAGAACTACGTAAAGGAATGCCTATAGAGTTAGTTAACAATCAAGGTAAAATTTTGGGTCGGAGTCAAGTATTTTTTATCTCTCCTAACGTCAATCAAAATACTCAATCAATTTTAATTAAAGCAACTTTTGATAATTCTAATAATCAATTAAGAGCTTCAGAATACGTTAATGCTAGAGTAATTTGGCAGCGTCGTCCGGGAGTATTTATTCCTGCAACTTCAGTAGTTCGTTTAGCCGGAGAAACTTTTGTATATGTTGCCAAAAAACCTGATTCTTCGCAACAAAATCCCCAATATATCGCCAAACAAAAGCGCGTTAAATTAGGTAATATTCGCGGCAATAATTATCAAGTCATAGAAGGATTAAGAGCAGGAGAAAGAATTATTGTCTCCGGCATACTTAATTTAAGAGATGGAGCGCCGATAATGCCAGATTCTAAGTAAAAGTTAAAAGTGAGGAGTTAGGAGTGAGGAGTTATGAGTTATAACTTTGTTTTTGAGAACTGTTTACCTTTAATATTCAAACCTTTAAATTTGTTTATTCGTAACTCCCGATTTCTGATTCTTAATTCCTATTGTCAACTCCTAATTTCTAACTTTTAACTCTTAGCTCCCAACTCCTAACTCATAATTGCTAACTCCTAACTCCTAACTCCTAACTATTTCTTATGTTTGCTGACTTTTTTATTAAGCGACCTGTTTTTACAAGTGTCTGCGCGATTATTATTCTGCTGGTGGGAGCAATTAGTATTCCCACGCTACCAACAGCGAGATATCCAGAAATTAGCCCGACTCAAATTAGTGTAACTGCTAACTACGTTGGTGCGAATGCGGAAGTTGTGGAAAAAACTGTAACTACCGTTCTAGAACAGCAGTTAAATGGTGTGGAAGGCTTGAAGTATATGTCTTCGAGCAGCAGTAACAGCGGAACGAGTCAAATTACTGTCACCTTCGATGCTGAACGAAACAAAGATATTGCAGCGGTTGACGTGCAAAACCGGGTTTCTCTTGCCGAACCGCAGTTACCTGAAGCCGTACAAAGAACCGGAGTTGTTGTTAGTAAGGAATCAAGTAATATTCTCTTGGCTATGGGGCTGTATAGCGAAAACAAAGAGTTTGATAACGTATTTCTCAGTAATTATGCTGACCTTTATGTCAGAGATAATTTACAAAAAATTAACGGTGTCAGTCGAGCGCAAATTTTTGGCGAACGTCGTTATGCAATGCGTTTGTGGCTCGATCCTAACCGTTTAGCAAGTCGCAATTTAACGGCTCAAGATGTAATTAACGCTCTCAACGAACAAAACGTCCAGGTGGGTGCGGGACAACTCGGTCAGCAACCGACACCACCCGACCAAATGTATCAAATTGATTTACGCGCTTTAGGTAGACTGCAAAATGTTTCCGAGTTTGACGATATTGTCGTCAAAGCTGGGGATAATGGCGTTTTAGTTAAGTTGAAAGACATCGGAAGAGCGGAGTTAGGAGCGGAAAATTACAACTCGTTTTTAAGATTTAAAGGTAATGAAGGGGTTGGTGTGGGGATATTTCCGACTCCGGGAAGTAATGCTTTGGAAGTTGCTGCTGCTGTAAAAGCGGAAATGGCAGAATTAGCTAAGGATTTTCCGCCGGGGATGCAGTATCAGGTGGCGTTTGATACGACTGCTTTTGTGGAGGAATCGCTTTCAGAAGTTGTGAAAACGCTGTTGTTATCGATAGGTTTGGTTGTTTTAGTAATCTTTATTTTCTTACAAGATTGGCGGACAACTATTGTACCCGTGATTACAATTCCTTTAGCGTTAATCGGTACTTTTGGATTTATCAAAATTTTTGGATTTTCGATTAATACCTTAACTTTATTCGGTTTAACTTTAGCGACGGGGATGGTAGTTGATGACGCGATTGTGGTGGTAGAAGATATTTCTCGCTTGATTAATGAAAAGGAAATGTCACCACAAGCAGCAGCTTCGGCTGCGATGCGTGAATTAACTGGAGCGGTAATTGCAACTTCTTTAGTATTAATGGCGGTATTTATTCCGGTAGCATTTTTTCCCGGTTCTACTGGTAAGATTTATCGTCAATTTGCGCTGACGATTGCCTTTTCTGTGGCAATTTCTACTTTTTTAGCATTAACTTTGACTCCTGCTTTATCGGGATTATTGTTTAGAAGAAAGACAGAAAGTGGTGGTTTTATTAATAAAATTTTTGACGCGATTAACTGGTTTTTAGACTCGGTAAGAAGTGGCTACGAATGGTCGCTACAACGTTTAATACATTTAAAATTTATAGTTTTAGTTGTATTTGCGGCATTATTAGTAACTACTGGTTGGCTTTACACTATAGTTCCCCAAGCATTTTTACCAGAAGAAGACCAAGGTTATTTTATTACGATTATCCAAGGACCCGAAGGAGTTTCCTTAAACTACACCAGTCAGGTGATGCGACAGGTAGAAGAAAAAATTCTCGAATTACCGGAAGTTGTGGGGACTTTTGCGATCGGTGGTTTTGGTTTTAGCGGTAGTACTGCTAATAACGGCGTAATTTTTACTACTTTGAAACCTTGGGGAGAAAGGACGGGAAAAGGACAATCATCTTTAGCAATTATTGATAAATTGAGTAAGCAGTTTTTTAGCATTACCGACGCGAGAGTTTTGCCGGTAAATCCGCCATCAATTCAAGGGTTGGGTAGTTTCAGTGGCTTTCAATTTCAGTTGCAAGATAGAAGAGGAAACAGCAGCTTAGCTGTAATGCTGCAAGAAATGGGAGAATTGCTGGGAAAAGGCAATCAAAGACCAGAGATACAGGCTGTTTTCAGTACTTTTTCGGCGAATATGCCTCAACTGTTGATCGAAGTCAATCGCGATCGCGCTAAAGCATTACAAGTTGATATCGACGATGTTTTTAGTACTTTGCAGACTTATATCGGTTCGCGATACGTTAACGATTTTAATTTGGAACAGCGGACTTATCGGGTTTACGTGCAAGCAGACGCTCAATATCGCTCCAATCCCGAAGATATCGGCAAATTGTACGTCCGCTCTCAAAACGATCAAATGATTCCCATGAGTAATTTGGTGAAAGTTACTTCCACTACCGGAGCGCAAACTATTAACCATTACAACCTGTATCGTTCGATTGAAATTAACGGACAAACAGCACCCGGTTACAGTTCTGGACAAGCTTTAGACGCAATGGAGGAAGTTGCAAAGGATACCTTACCGAGAACTTTTGGTTACGAATGGGCTGGAATTTCAGCGGAAGAGAAGGAATCTGGAGGACAAGCACCGTTAATTTTTGGTTTGGGACTGGTTTTTGTATTGTTAGTATTAGCAGCGCAATACGAGAACTATATTGACCCGTTGATTATTATGCTTTCAGTTCCCCTAGCTATTTTGGGAGCGCTATCAGCACAGTATTTACGGGGTTTAGAAAATGATGTATTTTGTCAAGTTGGTTTGGTCATGTTAATTGGTTTGGCTTCTAAAAACGCCATTTTGATTGTAGAATTTGCCAATCAATTGAGAGCAGAAGGACTTTCCATATCGAAAGCAGCGCTACGAGCATCAGAAGAACGTTTGCGACCAATCTTGATGACAGCTTTATCAACTTTGTTGGGGATTTTCCCTTTATTAATAGCCACAGGTGCGGGTGCTGGTAGTCGTCAATCTTTGGGTACCGCTGTGTTTGGAGGAATGTTTGTCGCGACGTTTTTAAGTCTGTTTGTAGTACCTATTTTATATATTGTAATTGTGTCTTTAAGAGAGCAATTCATGCCTTCTAAAAGAGAGGAAAGAGTGGAATCTATGGAAGAAAATGGTAAAGTTCCGGCAAGTAGTCGTTAATTAAGAGTAGGGAATTGGAGGTGAATTCAAAATTGATTGGTCTTCATCTCTAAACTTTTATCATACTTACCAAAAGAAGTTGCAATTATAACAGGTAATAAAAATGGTATTGTGCGATCGTCCTTAGAGTATACGGTATTTCACATCCGAGCAGAACATTTATAAACCAAAGCAATACTAGCTTTAAATTATACGTATTGCTAACAATTTGGTGGATAAACAAATGAAGATTTGGCTCGTGGAAATCAGTATCCTTTAATATTGGAGGTTTGCAAATGATAGTCCGTTCGCTCAAAATGTGGCTAGTTCCCCTAGCTCTTAGCACAGTTAGTGTCTGCTCCTTTGCAGCAAAAGCAGCAGCAGAAACCGTCTATCCGTTTACTGGTAACTACCGCACAGTGGTAAACATTACACCCATTCAAGGAAATATTTCCCAGGTTTTTGAGGTAGGAGAGAGTGATGATGCACCCTATGGTTTAGATAAATACGAGGGTTTGACATATTCTGTACTTGATGATAATGGCAATCTCACCTTTAATAACGACCCAAGTTTTTTTGGAGTAGAAGATTACCCACTAGGCTACATACAATTGGGTGACGGAACCAATAAGCTGTTTGGCACCAGTGATGCTAGCGCTTCGGTTGACTTTGAGAACCTGACAGCTCAAGGTTCTGGTGTAGTTTATATTACTGACGGTGAAGGTATGTTCGAGGGTGCAACCGCGACACTCTCGTTTTTTGAAGAAGACATAGTAACTTTAGGTGAAAAGATTACTCTAAACGGTTTAGCTTTAGTAAGTGGTCCGATTAAAGTCCCACATACAGTTCCAGAACCAACTATCACCACAGCCTTAATTGGTATAGGGTTGTTTGGAATCAGTTCCAAATTGCGCCGACGTAAACAAAGTTTGTAAATATCAGCAACTAGTAGTTTCATCGTGATTTTTTCAGCTACGTCAAAAATCACTACAGGATAAATCGGTAAATCATGTTTCTCATACAGCCGAGCGAAATATTTAAACATCCGCTTGGCAAAATCTTTCTGGGTATAAGCTTGTTTTCAATGTGAATTAAAAAGTAAGCATCCTGTTGTCAATATTTAACCTTTACCAGCACATCGATTTCTTTCTTATCACCGGAAGTCACATCATTAAAAACTTCCTGCGGTAAAAATTAAATCGAATCTCTATCAATATCCCCAACAACGAGCAGTAAAAATAAATCGATAAATTCAATGAAAAATGTTGAAATTAACTCTTTAAATAAACGGTCGTGGTCTACCATGCACCTTTTGTTTGAAAACCCTAATTATTAAGAATTATCTCATAATCTTGGCTGAGATTAAGGTGAGTATGAAGAAGACTATCAAAAAAACACAGTTTATGTCACTTTTTGTTACGAGTATGTAAGTTCTACAAACAAGTATTTGCCCCCCCAGGTTTTCCTGTCAATAATGGGATTGTTGACTACAAAAATTGCGATGGTTGATTCATGGCAATTTTGATTATTGCAACGGGTTATCTTATCTAACTACATCTGCCGTAACTTGAGGTTTAATTGATGAAAAGAACTTTTTTTATTATTGCACTAGCTATTTTCTTTACTTTTGATATATTTTTCGCTATCTCGACTGCTGTAGCGGATAATGTCAAAAGCTCGCCAAATATGGAAATTATGCAATCTGTTCAAGGTAAAACGGTAATTTTTCAACCCATTACCGATGATGCTGCAAATCAATCCGTAACCGAAAGCGCTCAACCATAACCAAGAGGGGGGAGGGGAGCAATTACCAATTTCTCCTCCGGAGAGGCTACGCCAACGCAATTACCCGCGTCGGGTCACTCCGTGAATCTGCCCTTACGCACACGCAATTATTAACTCCTAACTCCTCACTCCTCACTCCTCACTCCTAACTCCCTATTAGTAACCGCCTTATGGTAGGTTAAGTTTAAATCCATATAATAAATAATTCTTATCTTTATGGCTGGAGTGAAATCTTGGGTGTAGAACTACGCAGTTTTGTATATCTCGACAATTTGCAACCTCAACACGCAGCATATATGGGAACGGTAGCTCAAGGTTTTTTACCATTACCTGGAGACACTTCTTTATGGGTAGAAATTTCTCCTGGAATAGAAATTAATCGAATTACTGATGTAGCATTAAAAGCCGCTTCGGTACGTCCGGGGGTACAGATGGTGGAAAGACTGTATGGCTTATTGGAAGTGCATTCTAGCTCCCAGGGTGAAACTCGAACTGCGGGAGAAGCTATCCTAGCGGCTTTGGGACTTAGAAGAAATGAAGGACTTAAACCCAGGGTGGTTTCCAGTCAAATTATTCGTAATGTTGACGCTTATCAAACACAACTGATCAATCGGACTCGAAGGGGACAATTATTATTAGCGGGACAAACTTTGTATGTATTGGAAGTTGAACCTGCTGCTTATGCTGCATTAGCTGCAAATGAAGCTGAGAAAGCTGCTGCGATCAATATTCTTGCTGTCAATGCTGTCGGTAGTTTTGGCAGGCTTTATTTAGGCGGACAAGAACAGGATATACTTGCAGGAGCAGATGGAGCGCTAGCAGCTATTGAAAGCGTAGCTGGTAGGGTAAGTTCCCATAAGCGTCAGCAGTAAAGATTAATCATGGCAAATTTAGAGCATTTAACTTTACTTAAAATTGGTACTCTTACACGGGATGATTGGAGGAAGCAAAATCCTCAAGTTACTCCCGATTTAAGTTCTGCAAATTTGTTTGGATACAATCTTACAGAAGCAAACCTCCAAGGAGTAAATTTAAGCTATGTAATTTTAGAAAATGCTTTGTTAGTCCAGGCAAATTTGATTGATGCTGACTTTAATAGTGCAAATCTTTGTCGTGCAAATTTAAGCAAAGCTGATTTAAGAACCGCTAACTTTAGTCTTGCTAAACTCTGTGGTGCTAACCTGACAAGGGCTAATTTAAGTTTTGCTAATTTGATTGGAGTTGATTTAAGCTATGCTAATTTGCAAGATGCTTTGATGAATCAAACTAATTTAATTGGAACTAATTTAAAAGACGCAAATATTAAAGGTGCCGATTTGGGAAGAGCAAAGTTAAACCGCGCTAATCTTTGGAAAGCGAAGTTACATGATGCTAATTTGAACGAAGCTGAACTGAGAAACGCGAATTTGTACGAAGTAGAAGCGATGGGTGCTTATTTTTATAAAGCTGATTTAAGTAAAGCGAATTTAACTAAAGCTCACCTAAGCGGTGCATATTTACTGCAAGCCGATTTAACAGATGCCGATTTGACAAATGCTGATTTGAGATGGGCAAATTTAAGAGGGGCAAATTTTACGGGTGCAAATCTTACAGGTGCAAGACTCCAAGGTGCAAAGCTGCTCGGAGCTAATTTTGATCGAGCAATAGCTGATGATTGATTATTAATAAAAATAATTTTAATTACATAAACTCGCATATTTACCAACAGTAAATTCCACAAAGTTAATCATTTTATTTGACCATCGGATTAGCTGATTTCGCTACTCCCTAATCCCTTGCCCTAATTACTATTTGCATTGAAATTTAAGTACGAATTTTGGGAATACTAAGCTTAGCAATCATTATCAACGGGGAGCAAGCGGTCGATGCAGAAAAACAAATGGGATTCTAATTTAAAAAACACACTTCCTTTACATATTCCTACGGAATTTATCGACAAAGTTATAGAAAATGGTAACAACCAAGTTGAATCATCAACTCAGGAATCTTCCGGGGAAGAGTCATTTGAAGCATCCGAATTATTAGAGCAAGGAATTCAACATCAACAAGCTGGAGAATTTAATGCTGCAATCAAGTCTTTACAACACTCATTAGCATTATTCCAAGCTTATGGAAATACTCAAAAGCAGGCTCAAGCACTTTCTTGTTTAGCGCTAGTAGCTTACTGTTCAGGTGACTATAAAAGCGTTATATCTTATGCTGAGCAATGTTTGTCTTTAGCTAGAGATACTCAAGAACAGCGTTTACAGGTACAAGCGCTTTCGCATCTAGGTAATGCTTATCGTCATATTAAACAGCAGAAGAAAGCTACTGAATATTTACAAGAGTGTTTGGAAATAGCTCAAAAATTACAAGATACTCGCTCTCAAATAGCAGCACTTAATAATTTAGGATTAGTTTATAAAGCTTTAAACAACCTTTCTAAAGCAATAGAGTATCAAGAAAAAAGTTTAAAGTTAGTCCGAGAAATACAGGATAATTGGGGAGAAGAACAAATATTAAAAAATTTGGGTAATGCCTGGTACGCTTTAACTAATTATGCCAAAGCTACCGCATACTATGAAGATTGCATCGTTGTATCTCGTTTGCTCAAAAATAGTCGGACTACCATCCAAGTCTTAAAAAATCTTGGTAATGCTTATTATGCTTTAGGTGAATATAAAAAAGTGATTATTTATTATGAAGAACGCTTGCAGTTAGCAAAAGAAATTCATGATACCCGCGCTCAAGAACAATCTTTAGGTAGCTTGGGAGTTGCTTGTGAAGCTTTAGGTGACTATGAAGGGGCAATATCTTATCATGAAGAACGCTTGCGAATAGCCAAAGCTATTAAAGACCGTCGCAGTGAAGACCAGGCTCGTGCTAGCCTCAAAACAGCTTGTTATGCGATGGGTGACTACGGGAGAGCGATCAAGTACGATTAAAGGACTTAGCAAAAAGGCATATTCTGCTCGTAGGGTGCTGTGACACTATGTTTGATTTTAACGCAATAATAAGGTTTTAGTGTCACGCACCAACCGGGCTTTTGTGACAATTGCGGCCATTCCTGAATTATTTTAAGCATGAATTGTGAATTATGAATTATCAATTAAGTAGGTCAGCGTTAAAAATCACAATTATGAAAAGGGAGTAGGGAGTAGGGACAAGGCTTTGATACATTACATAGTTGGTTTTATTTGTGCCGACTTACTTATCAATTGTCTTCTGTTTTTAATTGTGACAGAATTGACTCAAAGATTTGATTTTTTGGAACTACTTAAATATTTAGTTGATTCATAATTCATTTTTTATCCTTTAACAGATTGCTGCTGAAGATATTCCAAAGCTTCTTGGGTTTTGACTTGGGGAAATTCTACGTAGAAATTACTTACGCTTAAAAAAGATTTTGGTGTTGCTAGAACGATCGCCTTTTCACCCCATTTATACAACCAAGGAATTAGTTTTTGAGGTGCAACTGGAGTACACAGCCAAATTTGCGCGGGATTTAATTTTCTTAGAGCGGTTGCAGCAACTGCGATCGTCATACCTGTAGCAATACCATCATCAATTAAAAGAATAGTTTTTCCCTCAACATTCACGGTCGGACAAGCAGAACTTAATTGTGCTTTTAAATCCACAGCGCATTCCATTGCTGCATTTAAACTTGCTTGACGTTTTTCCCGCGAATAAAATTTAAAGCGAAATACCTTATTCTCTGACCAAATAACGCTTCCCGAAGCAGTCACCGCACCAATAGCTAACTCCTCATTTTGAGGATGAGTAATTTTTTTCGCCACTTCTATATTCATGGGACAATCAAGCAAACGCGCTACTGGTAACGCAACTGGTAATCCCCCTCTAGGTAAAGCATAAACAATTGGGATTGGTTTTAATCCAGTTTCAACCGCTTGTTTGTTCAATTCAGTCCGAATTGCTTGCGCTAACTCAACACCAGCAGCCTCACGATTTTGAAAAAGTGGATTGTATAACATGATTTGCTAAACACTTTACAACGGTATGCTTTGAATCTCGCTGTCGTCTACCCTTAATAGCTGATATAATCAGAAGTTTATAGATATAAGTATTACGCAAAAAAAGCGTAGACAAACCAATCTTTTTAGAGATTCTTTTCTCAAACGCAAGTTTTTATTTGAAATGAACAGCGAAAATCAGTTAAGTCTTTTTGAGGACTCGACTCTTGACCAAAAAAAACTTATTCCCACAGATGCCAAAATTCCTATTCCTCCAGGCACTTATTCAAGCA
The DNA here is from genome assembly GCF_034931125.1 of Rivularia sp. UHCC 0363. Classification (NCBI taxonomy): domain Bacteria; kingdom Bacillati; phylum Cyanobacteriota; class Cyanophyceae; order Nostocales; family Rivulariaceae; genus Rivularia; species Rivularia sp. UHCC 0363. The sequence goes on from NZ_JAYGHM010000027.1 coordinate 89,970, forward strand.
TGATGGAATTGGCTCAACATTGCAATAATTGCGATCGTTGTCCGTTAGGAAAAACTCGCCAAAATGCAGTTGTTGGTAGAGGAAATTTGCAAGCATCGATCGTGATTATTGGGGAAGCACCAGGTCAAAACGAGGATGAAACCGGACTACCTTTTGTTGGAAGAGCAGGACAGTTGCTGGAAAAAATTTTGGCATCTGTAAAACTTGATAGCGAACAAGATGTATACATTGCCAATATTAATAAATGTCGTCCTCCTGAAAATCGCAATCCAACTACTGAAGAAGTCAACGCTTGTAAACCTTACCTTCTAGAACAAATCCGGCTGGTTGACCCAAAAATCATCCTTCTGACAGGTGCAACAGCGCTCAAGGGTTTACTTGGGGAAAAACGCGGAATTACCAAAATTCGCGGTCAGTGGATCGAGTGGGAAGGTCGTTTGTGTATGCCTATTTTTCATCCTGCTTATTTGTTACGTAATGCTTCCCGCGAAGCCGGTAGTCCTAAATGGTTGATGTGGCAAGATATACAGGCTGTACGGGCGAAGTTTGACGAGATTGAGAAAAGTTAGTTGGAATCTGGTAGTCAAAATCATTCATTTTGACAGGTTCGGGTAATGCGACACTGCGCGAATCTGCGCTTACGCACACGCTCGTTGCTTTTAGCCCGCTCGCTAATTGTTACGAGCGACCAAGATGGTCGCACTACGAATTTCTTACCCATCATATTTAATGTGGTCGAGTACTAGTACTTGACCATATAAGTTATGAGGAGTTAACGTAGTGCGTGTGCGTAAGCGCAGACTCACGAAGTGTGCGCGTTCACCGCAAGGTGTTCCCGCAGGGTAGCGCAAGCGTCTCGCTCGCTATTGGTCACGATGGTAGTGCGAGCGTCCCGCTCGCTGGCTACCACGAGCGTTTGCGTAAGCGCAGATTCGCGCAGCGTCGCACTACGAATGTTTTACCTATCAGAATTAACGTGGTCGAATATTAGAAGATTCTTTAACGGTAGATTTTCGCGAAACTGCGATTAATTACGGAGACGTTGCACTGCAAGGTCTCTACATTATTAACTTTAAATAGGATATTTTTTTAATCTAAAATCTAAAATCTAAAATCTAAAATAAAAAGGTGGACATCAACGATCCACCCTACACAAAATTTAAAATGTTAATTAAACTTTTGTTCTATCGGTTAAAATCTCATATCCAGTTTCTGTGACTAACACGGTATGCTCAAACTGTGCTGAGTAAGAATTATCTACCGTTACCGCAGTCCAACGGTCGGATAAGGTTTTACAACATTTAGAACCAGCATTTAAAATTGGTTCAATTGCCAATGTCATTCCTTTACGCAATTTGACATTAGGCATTTCACGGGTGCGGAAGTTAAAAACTGAAGGTTCTTCATGTAAATTTCTGCCGACACCATGTCCGGTAAAGTCTTCAACTACACTAAAACCATTTGATTTTACATGGTCTTCAATAGCACCAGCAATATCCATTAAGTAATTACCGGCTTTAACTTGTTCGATGCCTTTATATAGAGATTCTTCGGCAACGCGAATCAGTTTTGCATCATTAGGCTTTACTTCTTCAACCGCGATTGTTATACAAGAATCACCGTGAAATCCCTGATAGAAAGCGCCCGTGTCAACTTTTAAAACATCCCCCGTGCGGATGACTTTCTTGGGGCTGGGAATACCATGTACGACTTCGTTGTTGATACTAGAACAAATAGAACCTTTAAAACCGTGATATCCCTTAAAGCTAGGTGTTGCACCCATTTCTCTGATGCGTTTCTCAGCATAAGCATCTAAATCTGCTGTAGTCATTCCTGGCTTTACTAACTCAGAAATTTCTTTTAATACAGTTGCGACAATTTTTCCCGATTGACGCATAATTTCAATTTCACGCGGCGATTTTATTTCAATTCCCCTACGCTGTTTTTTGGGACGACTATCTTGAGATGGTTGAGAAAGCAGGTTAGTAAAGATGTTCATAAGATAAAAAAAGGGAAAGCGTGTTGCCGCTTAAATGTAAATTGATTTACTCGCTAATTGAGAAATACTGTATATATTTTAAGTTAACTTATTTTGTGCCTGCTATGGAGGATGGAGGAGTTAGGAGTTA
>NZ_JAYGHM010000027.1:92236-97293 GCF_034931125.1 Rivularia sp. UHCC 0363
GGAGTTAGGAGTGAGGAGTTAGGAGTTAGGAGTTAATAATTACGAATTGTCTCCCCATCCCCCCATCTCCCCATCTCCCCATCCCCCCATCTCCCCATCTCCCCATCTTCCCTACTGATCGCCTTTTTTCCCTTTGTCAGCTAAAACTGCTGGTCCTGCGGTTACTACTACAATTTTGTCTGGATAAAGTAGCTCGCTGGCTGCTTGATTAACTTGGGCAGGTGTAACTGCTTGAATTTTATCAGTATAGCTACGTAGCTCTTCTGTATCTAAACCTAATACGTTATTTCTAATAATCCTATAGGTTAATTCATCTGGAGAAGCGAGAGAAACGTTGTAATTGCCAGTCAAGTTGTGTTTTGCATTCTCAACCTCCGCAGATGTAACACCCTTTTTATGCATATCTTCTAGAAGTTGGCGGGTGCTAGCGATCGCCTTTACGGTATCTTCGGGACTTGTTTGCATTTCAATCAAAAATGTCCCGGAATTTCTCCCAGCGAGAAAGTTACTATAAATACCGTAAGTTAAGCCTAAGCGATCGCGTATTTGAGAACCAAGTCTACTTGATATGGTATCTCCACCCAAAATATGATTTAAAATTGTTGCTGCATAGTATCTAGGATCTTGACGGTTAATTGCTTTGCTACCCATGAAGGTAACTGCTTGCGCTTTTCCAGCAACTACGGGATTAACCCGGACTATTGATTCGGGCAAATGTACTGATGGATAATCAATTTTAGGTATTTTCCCCGAAACTTGCCAATCACCAAATTTTGTTTCAATCAGTTTTTTGACTGCTATGGGTTCAAAATTACCAACTAAAGCTAATACTGTGGTGTCGGGACGATAATGCTTTTTGTGAAAATTTACAACATCAGCACGAGTAATTTTGTGCAAACTCTGTTCTGAAGGAAAACTATAAGAAGGATGTGTTTTCGGAAAAACTGTCTGTGAAAAGGTTCTTTGAGCAACTTCTTCTGGATCGTCCAAGTCTTGCTTGAGAGCAGTTAAAGCTTGTTGACGGGTTAGCTGTAATTGCTGACGGGGAAAGGTCGGATTTCTAATCGCATTTCCTAACGTTTCCACTAAAACTGATAAGTTATCCGACAAGCTGTTACCTTCAATATAAATACCTTCACGGTAGGTTTTAAAGTCTAAACTTGCGCCGCAATCATCCATTATTCTAGCTATACTCAGGAAATCTTGATCTTTAGTACCGTTGATCAAATTATCTGCAACTAAAGATGCTAATCCTGCTTTATTATGCGAGTCAAATTCCGCACCAGCTTTAATATAACCAGCTAAAGTTACTGTAGAAGTACTTTTATCTGGTAGCAGTAAAATCTCTAAACCATTAGGTAAAGTAAACTTGGACGGTATGATTCGACTTGTGGAAGCGATAGTCGAATCTACTGCTGGTAAGTACTTAATTATGTCCCCGCTCGCTACGGTACTTTTAGAAAAGTGTTCGCTGTTTTCCGTATAAAGTTGTTTGCGATCGCTTTTTTCTTTAGCTTTTAACTGAGTTGGTTCAAAAAAGCCTACTGCTCGATCGCTCTGTGCGAGGTATTTTTGAGCGACTCGACGTACATCTTGGGCTGTGACTTTTTGAATGGCAGCTAAATAGCGATCGGTATAAGTATAATCTCCAGTGGTTGCTTCATCATTACCCAACTGCATCGCTAAAGAGGTAATATCACGGTTACTTAAAATTACTGAAGCTTCTAACTGCGCTTTTGCTCTATTTAATTCTTCTGAAGTAACTTCTTCATTTCTTAAATCGCTGATTTCACGATTAACTATAGATTCAATTTTGGATAATTTAGCAGTGGAATTCGCCGTTACTAATAATTCATACCAACCAGCTTCTTGTAAACTAACTACAGTCGCAGATACATCATTAGCTATTCCCGAATCTACTAAATTTTGATACAAACGCGAGTTTCTTCCTTCTGCGAAGATATAATCCATCACATCCAAAACTGGTACATCAGGATGTTTCGCTGAAGGTAAAGTATATACAGCTTGAAATAAAGGTGCAGCCCCCGGTTGTTTTAATACAATTGGTTGGGAGGAATTTGTAATAATAGAATTTTTAACTGTAGCTTGTTCTAAAAAATTTTTATTTTGGTTTACAGGTATATTTTCAAATATATCTTTGACAGCTTGAATCGTTTTAGCGCTTTCAAAATCACCGACAATTACTAATATGGCATTGTTAGGACTATAAAAATTCTCATAGTATTTTTTTACCTGCTCTACAGTAAATTTTTCTACATCCTTCTCCGTACCGCCTACAGGTAATCCATAAGGATGGTTGGGAAAAGCTGCCCGCATTACTGCTTGATTCAAGCGGTATTCCGGACCATTTTCGTAACCTTTCAACTCCGAAATTACTACCCGTTTTTCACTTTCTAGCTGTTCGGTGTCAATAACAGCATTTTGCATTCTATCTGCTTCTAAAGTTAAAATCGCTTTTAATTTATTACGTTCGGCAGTACTGTAATAGACTGTTTGGTCGTGACTGGTAAAAGCATTTGAATCGCTACCCAAAGCACTAAAAAGTCGCCCAAACTGTACCGGACGGCTCTTTGTACCTTTGAACATCATATGTTCCAATTGGTGAGCAATACCGTTCACACCTGGTTTTTCATTGCGGGTTCCTACCTTGTACCACATCTGTACGCTAACCACTGGTGCGGTATGTACTTCTTTGGTAATGACTGTAAGACCATTTTCTAAGATAATTTTATTAACGTTGTCCGCGACTGTTAATACCGTCTTTTTCTGTGCCACTAATTGTTTATTACTATTTACGCATTTAGACACAGCCACAAGTTTGCTGTAACTTGATTCACCACCAAGAAATAGAGCTAGGATCAGCCCTAGTCCTAAAAGCAAATACGGAAAACGACGAACACGCAATAATCTAAAATATACAGACATTTATTTGCTTGATTAATCTGTAAGCTGAACTACAGATTTTTTTTAATTGAATATAGTTTAATCGCTCGAATGAATCTGCTGCCTCGGGAACACTACAGAGAGCATTTATTCTACAGATAAAAGTAATTATTTACAACTATTTAGTTTTTTTAGTTTTCTAAACTACGAATAAATTCCAAAGGTAAGTTATCGGCATCAGCAATAAAAGCAACTTCATAGATACAACTGCCTATTTGCTGCTGAGTGGGTTCTAAAAGTACCTTCAAGGGCTGGATTATTTCTGGTTGCTTGCGGGATGCTTCGGCAAAATTCTGTTTAATATTTGCCAGCCAACTAGGTAAATCGGATGCGACTTCGCTTATATCGAAAGATAAATGGTAGTACCCGACATAATGTTCATCAGCAAATGCATCCGCAGCAGGTTTAGGCTCAGGAATTTGAATTAATTCAATCCTCCCGAACAATCCCTCCATCCAACAAGCCAAAGTATAGCCAGTGGTGAAGCGCTCGCATACTTGAAAATCTAACTGTTCGTAAAAGGCGATCGCCTGATGGATATCCGCAGTCCGAATAGAAGCATGGTGCATCTTAGATAATCTTCAATAGTCTTAAATAGTACCAAAATATCGAAAATATGATTGAAATTTATAAAAACAAAGGTTAGGAGCGATCAAACACCCAACTCCTAACATTTCCGATTATTCAAACAACCTAAAGTAAGGATAGCGTACCGGAACGCCCGGTTCTTTTTCTAAATCAAAATTGATTACCTCCCAACAAGAATCACCAGTATTTTCAGTTTCATCGGGACTAAAATCTACTGGTAAGCCGTACAATCGTGTAGAAGCAGTTTCTGAGTTTTGCCCGCGCCAAGGCGAACTACGCTCCAAATAACCGCCCATTAATTCCTGATACCGGCGAGCAATAATTACCTTAGTAGCTCGATAGCCTTGAGTATAAAGCTTATCTAAGGCTTCGTGAATTTCAAATCGAATGCCATCGGGATGATTGTGCTGACGATACCATTCACCTTTCCATCTGCGCCAATGTCGCCCAGACTGGAGGTGAATCAACTCGCTTGTTTCCGGATTAGCTTCAAAAGCTCCGTGTCTTGGACATAAGTAGGTATCAGTTAATGTAAGTGCCGGAATAGTTTGACGGCAATGCGGACACTGAATTTCGGGCCCATATATAGGGTACTGCAAGCTTAGATTCATCATGAAGTGTATATAAACATCTTTATTTTTATCGCCTTATATTTATTGAATTTTACACTTGCAATAAAACTCCTATAGGTAATCACTTAAAGTTATAGTAAGCCGATTAAGAATAAGAACTATATTCATTATTTATTAGTACAGCATGGCTGAAACAATGAATATGGTTTTTTAGAAGGTAAAAAGTTTATTGACATTTTAACTGTTACAGAATAAAGACTATTTAGAAGTTGAAAATTCAGTCGTGATATTCTGATTAGAGTCCGGCTGATTCTCAATAGCATATTTATATTCTATCGTGTCTACTCCTTCCTACTGGTCTTCTCCCGATATTTCCGCAGCAGCATTCGTAGCAGCCAATGCTGTAGTTATGGGTTCGGTTAACATTGCTACAGGAGCAAGCATTTGGTACGGTGCAGTGGTCAGAGGCGATGTAGAACGCATTCAAATCGGTAAATATACGAACATCCAAGATGGAGCCATTCTCCACGGCGATCCAGGTAAACCAACTATTTTAGAAGATTACGTTACTGTTGGACATCGAGCCGTAATTCATTCTGCATACATCGAACGCGGTACTTTGATCGGTATTGGTGCAATAATTCTTGATGGAGTCCGCGTAGGAACTGGAAGCATTATCGGTGCTGGTGCAGTAGTAACTAAAAACGTTCCTCCATTATCCCTCGTAATTGGGGTTCCAGGTAAAGTCATGCGTCAAAACTCACCCGAACAAGCAGCAGAACTGATCGAACACGCAAAACGCTATCAAAAATTGGCTTTAGTTCATGCTGGGAAAGGTACGGATTTGGGATTTAGTTAAGGATGGAAGGGGACAAGGGGAGATGGGGGGATGGGGAGATGGGGAGATGGGGAGATGGGGGGATTGGGGGATGG
>NZ_JAYGHM010000028.1:0-5628 GCF_034931125.1 Rivularia sp. UHCC 0363
TGGACTACTAGTCGATAAAAAAAAACTCTATAATAACTAACTACTAACCAACGACAAAAACATACATTCCCAAACCAAACGCGGTTGTGCATAACATAGTAAAGCTTTACGGGATTTTTCGAGTTGCTGAATCATATTTGGTTGCCGCAAATTTTGCCAATACACCTGTTGTAAATAATCAACTAACCATAACTGCGCTTCGTTATCTAATATTTTATCAATTTGTTTCGCTAATTCTAATGCAGAGCGATAAGATAATGGCGGTTTAGTACAGGAATGTAATAATTCTGGGGGAATATTTTGCATTTGTTCGTAAGCTTCAATGGCTTTTCCCGGACTACCTGCTGCAATATTTAACACTGTAGGATGATTTAATATTTCGCTGTGTCCTGATAATGTCAATACTTGAGACATTGAGGCTGAATCTAAACAGTAGAAAGGAATTTTTTGACACCGAGAAACTAAAGTTGTTAATAGAGAATCTGGTGTTGGAGCAATCAAAATTATTGTTGCTTTTCCCGGTTCTTCTAAAGTTTTGAGTAAAGCGTTCGCAGCAGATTCTGCCATTGTCTCGGCTTGTTCTAACACTACCAAATTTCGAGACGCTTCTAAAGGTGGACGACTCAGGAATTGAGTAATCTCGCGAATTTGTTCTAAACGAGTTATCGGGGGTGCTTTGCGCTTTAATCCTTTCTCTGCGGCTTCTGAAGCACTGAATAGCTTTCCTTGATGTTGATAACTTGGCTGTACCCAAAGTAAATCGGGATGATTTCCTTTTTCTAATTTGCTTTTAATAACAGCAGTATTTTGATGATTTTGAGTAAATAGCAATTGCGAAAAACATCGTGCAGTTAAACTTCGTCCTACTCCAGAAGAACCTACGAATAAATATGCTGGAGCAATTCTATCTTTAGCAACAGCTTGTTTGAGTAATTCTACAGCTTGGGTTTGTCCGATGACTGGTGCGAAGAAATCCATTTTTAGTGAGCAGGGAGCAGGGAGTAGGGAGTAGGGAATAGTTATCAATTTCTTATGATTAAAACAGGCGGTTTAAACCGCGTCTACACAAGCAAAACCCGCCTGCGCGGGTTAAATATATATAATAATAGTCCAGGTCGCCGGACTTCGCCTATTTAGATGCGGTTTCAACCGTCAGAACGAGGGATTATTTTGACTAGTAATAATTTCCCACTCCTGCAATTTAGAAGTTAATCTTTGCTGAATTTGCTTTTGTACGTCTTGTTTATTTAAACTAGCTTCTATTTTAAAATTTCGTTCTGGATATGAAGCGGCTAATTCTTTGTATCCCTTTTGAACGCGACGATGAAAGTCGATTTTTTCTTGTTCGATTCTATCAGCTATATCACCGTTTTTTCGCTTCCGAGCTAATCCTTGTTCAACGTCTAAATCTAACCATAAAGTTAAATCGCTTTTTAATCCCGATGTTGCGATCGCGTTGAGTCGATCGATTAAATTCATGTCTAAGCTGCGACCGTAACCTTGATAAGCAATTGTTGAATCAATATAGCGATCGCATAATACAACCTTCCCCGATTTTAAGTTCGGTAATAGCTCTTGTTCTACGTGTTGACAGCGGTCTGCGGCGTACAAAAGTAACTCTGTGGTAGCAGTTATTGGTTTATCTTCGGTGTTTTCTAATAACAACGAACGGAGATGCAATCCTAATTGAGTTCCACCAGGTTCGCGAGTTGTGACCACGGGTATACTTAATTGTTGCAGCCATTCACAACAAAGCTGCATTTGCGTAGTTTTACCACAACCTTCTACCCCTTCAAAAACAATTAATTTACCGTTCATGATATTTAAATCTACCACCAATTAAACATATCATATGGTTGAGTAGGGAATAGGGAATAGGGAATAGGGAGTAGGGAGTAGGGAGTAGGGAATAGGGAGTAGGGAGTAGGGAGTAGGGAATAGGGAGTAGAAACATTTTACAGAATATAACTATATTGATGAAAACAGGTCAATCTTTGGGTCGGGGTTTGGGAAAGAATTCCCCAACTCTTAGTTTTTCCTGTCAGGTGAAGCTTATTATTAACGGATCGATCTCTAGCGTTGAGAAACTACTCAAAAGCTGATACCGTCTGAACAATAATAAATCATATGTATGGGACTTGCAGCTTGAATCGGTCTAACTATTGGCAACTTTTACCTTATATCCGTCCCCAATGGGAAGCGATCGCTAAGGGTTTTGTCGGAATTATCGGATATGTAGCAGCGACATTAGGATTAATTAAGCTTGTAGAAGAGTTAGCAACTCCCTTTGGAGAAGGAAATGTTGTAGAGATAGCGAAACTTGCCGTTATATTAGCGGGAGTTTTCCTTGTGCGAGGCTTTTTTCAGTCAGTACAAGATATTTATATGGCAAAAGCTGCCTTAAGAGTAGCTTATAACCTCCGCAAGCAGGTTTACGCTCATTTACAAAAGTTAAACCTCAGCTACTTTGAAACCGCAAAAGCTGGGGATTTATCTTACCGACTCACCGAAGATGTCGATCGCGTTGGGGAAGTTGTCCACAAAATGTTTCACGATTTTATCCCCTCTGCTTTGCAATTAGTCGCGATTCCCATCTACATGGTATATCTTAGCTGGCAACTAACCCTAGCAACATTAGTTATCGCTCCGTTGATGGGTGTGTTGATTGCTTGGTTTGGCGATCGTCTACAAAAGTTATCTCGTCGCAGCCAAAACCATGTATCGGATTTGTCTGCAATTTTAACTGAAGTATTTGGCGGAATCCGGCTTATTCAAGCGTTTGCGGCGGAGTCCTACGAAGTTGCACGGTTTAGTAAGGAAGCAGAAAGCACTTATAAAGCAAAATACTATACGGAAAGATTAAAAGCGATTCAAATTCCTATTATTGGATTTTTGCAAGCATTAAGTTTTATATTATTACTTTTCTTCGCTGCATGGCAGATTTCGATCAAAAATATCACGGTTGGAACGTTTTTCAGCTATCTTTCCGCAGCAGCTTTATTAATTGATCCCGTGGGTCATACTACTAATAATTATAATTTATTCAAAGAAGGCGAAGCTTCTGTAGACAGAGTTTTTGAATTATTAGTAATTGAACCAGCAGTAGTGGAAAAATCAGACGCGATCGCTCTTCCCCGAGTTACGGGTAAAGTCGAATATCGTCACGTTACGTTTGCGTATCAAGCAGATAAACCCGTAATTAAAGATATCAGTTTATTAGCAATGCCGGGAGAAGCGATCGCTCTTGTGGGTGCTTCCGGTGCGGGGAAAACTAGTTTTGTAAATCTTTTACCGCGTTTTTATGATATCCAAAGAGGTGAGATATTAATCGATGGAGTTGATATTAAAGACGTAACGCTAAATAGTTTGCGCCGACAAATTGGTATAGTACCGCAAGAAACCGTGATGTTTTCCGGTACAATCGCCGAAAATATCGCTTTCGGACAAATCGATTTTGATATCCAAGCCGTTAAAGAAGCGGCAAAAATCGCCAACGCCGATGATTTTATCAGTCAAATGCCCGATGGTTATTATACCGTAGTCGGCGAACGCGGCGCGAGCTTATCTGGGGGACAGCGACAAAGAATTGCGATCGCTCGTGCTGTTTTGCTCAATCCCAGAATTTTGATTTTAGATGAAGCGACATCTGCACTAGATTCGGAATCGGAAGCTTTGGTACAGGAAGCATTGGAAAGATTAATGGTAAATCGCACGGTATTTATTATTGCTCACCGTTTAAGTACTGTGAGAAAATGCGACAGAATTTTAGTTATGGAACAAGGGGAAGTTGTAGAGTCGGGAACTCATGATGAGTTGTTAGCTTTTGAGCGTCGTTATGCAAGGTTTTATGCTCGACAATTTAGTTAATGTTTATTCTCAAAAGTAACTTATAAAAATAAGGAATTTTGTTAACTTGCATATATTAACCCGAACCCAACAAGTTAATTTCTCATTTATTTCTAATTCTTTTTATCAAGATGCAACCTGAAATAAAATTTAGAATGATTCCTCACAAAGTTACTCATAAATTAAATTAATTTCTCAGAGTCAGAATCCGTTTCATTCGGTCCAGGCATCCATTTAGGAGTATAAATAGGCGATTTTGCTTCGACTCTACCGACAATTGATGCTGCTGCACCGCAAAATATTACTACAACTTGAGCAACATCTTGACCGTAGTTTACAGGTTCTCCTTTCAAGGCTTTATCGACATCTTGTCCCACGATAGGGGCGATCGCTGCGGTTGAAGTAAAAACAATACCCCAAAAAGTTTTACTTCCAAATAGACTTTTTCTTTGTTTATGAGTAGCTTGTGATTGTTGATTGTTTTGTTCTTGTGGTTGATTGAAAGCGGTCATGATTCTATTTTTTCACTCCTTGGATAGGTACGATAATTAAAAATGTTTTGTAATTTAAACTTCACCGTATAAATCCTGGTTTCGGAAAGATTTGTGAAAATAATTATAAATACTTAAGTACAATTACGGTTGGTGATATTCGGACTACAAGGTTTTATAGGGCTTCTTAGTTCAGTTATGCAGTGAGATATATAGCGGTTCTCATTTGAATAGAATACAAAAGAACCTTACCCAGCCGCCATATTGCTCCCCTCTCCTTACCAAGGAGAGGGGGTGGGGGTGAGGTTCCGCGAAATGTATTGCACTCAACTCAAAACCGCTATAGCTGTAGCAGCTTAGTTCTCTACATTTTTGTAACGCTAACGTAAAAATATTTTTTGCAAAACCCCTTGCACCTCACGTTACGTGAGGCTCTACATTAAAAATGTCGTTAATAAAAGAATTAAAAAAAGGGGTAAATAGTTGTGCAAACTTCTTGGAAAGTTGGCGAATTGGCTTCGCTGACTGGTTTAACTGTACGTACTCTTCATCATTATGATGAGATTAATCTTTTAAAGCCTTCTGAATATACAGATTCGGGACATCGTTTGTATGGGGAAGAGGATATTATTCGACTCCAACAAATTCTTTCGCTAAGACAGTTGGGTTTTAGTTTGGAAGAGATCAAAAATTGTCTGCAAAATCCCGATTATTCGCCAGTTACGGTGGTTAAATCGCATATTGAAAAATTAAATCAACAAATTGAAGTTCAGCAGCAGCTTACAAGACTTCTTCAAGGAATTTCTATGCGTTTACAAGCTGAAGAAAAGGTTGATGTAGATGATTTGATGAAAACAATTGAGATAATAAAAATGTCTGAAGAATTATTTAATCAATATTACACCAAAGAACAACGCCAATATTTAGATGAACGCGCTCAAATAGTTGGTGAAGAAAAGATTCAACAAGTACAACAAGATTGGCAAGATTTGTTTGCAGTAGTAGAAGCAGAAATGAATAAAGGAACCGAACCTACCGATGAAAAAGTGCTTGCTTTAGCTAGACGTTGGAAGGAATTAGTAGAAAGTTTTACTGGTGGAAATTCTGGTGTGATGCACAGTTTAAATAACATGGTGCAAGCTGAATATCCCACAATGCAGCAGCAATTTGGTTTTCCCGATGCTCGATTATTTGAGTACATTGGTAAAGCTTTGAACCAGTTAGCAATGGACGGTTAATAGTTATCAAAATCGCCCTCACCGAGTAAAATTTTAAGGTCTGAGCAAGACAG
>NZ_JAYGHM010000028.1:5747-23335 GCF_034931125.1 Rivularia sp. UHCC 0363
ATACTCACCCTCGAAGGGTGGGGCTACAGGAACAAATCCCGCCTGCGCGGACTTTTGGAAGGTTGCAAGATATCATTGTAGTTTTTGCATTTTGCTCTATATTTATATCGATTACCGAGCTATTTTTTGTGTAACGAGCGAGCAAGATGCTCGCACTACGAAAAAGATAATTTCCTATAAATTGATAATTGATTATTTCACCATTTCCAATAACTGCTGTTCGCTCAATTGAGCAATCCCCAATTTCTCGGCTTTTGCTAATTTAGAACCGGCGTTTTCTCCTACTACCAGATAATCTGTGCTTTTACTAATTGAATTAGATACTTTTCCCGCAAATTTCTGAATCAATTCCTTGGCTTCATCCCGCGTTAAGGTAGGTAATGTTCCGGTGACAACGAAAGTTTTACCGGCTAATTTTTGATTAATCACAGATGGTGCTGGTTGCGTTTCTACAAGCTGCAATCCGGTATTTTGCAAACGTTCAATTAATGTTTGATTGGCTTCTATACGAAACCATTTATCGATACTTTCGGCGATTTCTACACCTATTCCGTAAATGGCTTCGATATCTGTAACTTTGGCTGCGGCTAATTTCTCTACACTATCAAATTTCTCAGTTACGGTTTGAGCGATCGCACTTCCTACATGACGGATTCCTAATCCATATAATACCCGCGACCAAGGTTGATCTTTCGATTTTTCAATGGCATCTATCAGCTTTTCTGCCGATTTTTGACCCATTCTTTCTAAATTAGCTAATGTTTCTGCCGTCAATTCGTATAAATCAGCTACAGAATTAACTACTTTCTTATCTACCAATTGATGCACTACTTTCTCACCCATACCCCGAATATCTAAAGCGTTGCGACTTACCCAATGCTCTATGGAACCTTTGAGAATTGCAGCACAGTTGGTATTAACGCATCTCGTCACCGCTTCACCCTTTTCTCTGACCACGGGTTGACCGCAAACCGGACAATTCGTAGGCATTTCAAAAGGTGTGGTATTTTCCGGACGCAATTCCTTAAGTACTCGTACCACTTCCGGAATGATTTCCCCGGCTTTACGCACGATGACGGTATCCCCAACTCGGATGTCTAATTGGGAAATGCGATCGCCATTATGTAGTGTAGCTCTCGATACTGTAGTTCCGGCAAGCTGGACGGGGTACATTTCCGCCAAGGGAGTCAGTGCGCCAGTTCTACCGACATTTACCGAAATATTCTCCACGCGAGTTGGTGCTTCTTCGGCTGCGTATTTAAGTGCGATCGCCCACCGAGGGAATTTGTTTGTAAAGCCTAATTCTTGCTGTAACGGGAATGAGTTGAGCTTTACGACAACACCATCGGTCATATAAGGTAAGTTTAACCGTTCGGTATCCCAATGCTGATAATATTGAGCAACTTCATCTAAGGAATGACAAAGTTGTTTATTTGGGTTTACTTTAAAGCCTAATTTTCGTAATAATTCCAAAGCTTCCCATTGATTATTCGCAAAAGCATCATCCATACCGGGAATTTGCAAAGTATAAGCAAAGAAATCTAAGCGTCTTTTATCTACCTTGCGAGAATCTAACTGTCGTAAAGTACCAGCAGTCGCATTTCGGGGGTTAGCAAATTGACTTTCACCAGATGATAATCTTTCCTGATTGATTTTTTCAAATACATCCAAAGGTAAAAACGTTTCACCACGTACTTCTATTTGTTGTAACGAATCGTGATTTTCTATTTCAATATCATCCAAATTCAATCTTAAAGGAATCGAACGAATTGTCCGCACGTTTTGAGTAATATCTTCCCCACTCACCCCATCACCGCGAGTTACACCCCTTACTAAAATGCCATTTTCGTAGGTTAAAGCTAAAGCATTACCATCAATTTTCAACTCGCAGACATAATCTACATTTTCTTGCGGAGATGCATTTCTTCGCCATCTTTCATCCCAATTTTTTAATTCGTCAACATCGAAAGCATTTTCTAAACTGTACAACGGAATATTGTGACGTACCGAAGTGAAGCCAGTTGCAGGTTTTTCACCTACTCGTTGCGTTGGACTATCGGGAGTAATTAATTCCGGGTATTGTGTTTCCAAATCCTGCAATTCGCGATACAATTTATCGTAGATTGCGTCTTCTATGGTGGGAGCGTCGAGGACGTAGTAGGCGTAGCTGGCTTGGATTAGGAGTTTTCGTAGTTCTTCGATTCGTTGTTTGATTTCTGGTTGGGTGGATTGCACGCTTGTACGCCTCCTTTTAAGAGTTTGGGAATATAGGTTTAATATAAGCTTTTAGTGCATTTGTACTAAATTTATTGGTGATTGTCAAGATTTTTGGGATTATAAACCGCAGAGAGCGCGGAGAGCGCGGAGGGAAGAGGGGGAGAGAGGAAGAGTAAAAAATGATAATTAATTTCTTGTAGGGTGTGTTAGACGCACGACTGTATACTGATTTAACAGATCAATTAAAATGTTCGTCTAACGCACCATCTATCCTTTAACAAAATTACGGGATTGTTAAAATAAAAAATGGTGCGTGACGTTATAAATATTATCGCTCGCTACGTACAATATTTTTCGTAAGCGTCACACACCCTACAAAATATGGTTTTATTAATTAGGACAGATAACCAATGCATATTCAAATAAAAAAAGAACACGAAAAATTTATTCAAGCGCAAATTGCTACAGGTAGATATAACAATCCTGAAGAAGTAGCTGATATCGCATTTCAATTGTTAGAAAAGTTGAATGTTGAATATGCTCAGTGGATAGAAGAAACTCGTGAAAAAGTTGATGTTGCTATTGCAGAGCTTGAACGTGGAGAAGGTTTGGATGGTGAAACTGTAGTGAATCAAATATTAGAAAGATTTCAAAAAGCTCGTGAGAGACAAGAATGAGTAATTATATTATTTCACCATCTGCAACTAGAGATTTAAATCAGATTGCTGATTATTTTCTCACACGCAATCTTGAAGCAGGAGAAAAATTATTTAGGGAGTTTAATAAAAAGTGCAAAAACTTGGCGAACTTTCCCAAAATAGGACGCAGTTATGCTTATATAAAACCTTCATTACGTGGTTTACCATTAGATGGATATATTATTATTTATCAAGTAATTGATGATGGGGTTGAAATTTTGCGAGTAATTAGTGGTCGTCAAGATTTAGAATCTTTATTTACAAATTTAGATAATGAATGAAGAATTATAAATTTATAAATTAGATTAAAGCGGCTCAAAAAAAATCGCCTATCTATAGACGATACAGGTTTAAAATGACAATTTTTTATTAAGTGAAAAAGAAGGACTTACTTAAGATTTATGTTTACGAATAGCACCATTCATTAAGTTAATCTGCTCTACATGAAAAGAGGGAGGCATTAAACTGTGGATTCTATGGTCTAAACCATCGTTCATTACATCAGATGGCAGTAAAGAGTGATCCAATCCTAATGTGTGACCAATTTCGTGAGCAATAGTGTTAGCAACCAAATTAGATATCTGATTAAAACTCAGACTTGCTAGATAAGAAGCATTAAGTATATTATCTATCCGAACACCCGCACAATCTGTAACTTTGCCAAGAATAAAGCTAGCAATTCCTAAGTAGTCGGCTTGTTCTTCAGCAACAAATACATAAACATGAGTAAAGTTTTCTCCCCATTCTCTTGAATCGGGTGGATCTGAGGTTAAAAATACATTAACGCTTCTAAAAGCACCGAAAATTTTAGCAAATGCATCTGCCAAAATTTCTTCTAACATGGTTCTTTGTTCTTGAATAATAAAGCCCATCCCTGAGATATCAACCCAGATGCAGCGGCGAGTTTCTTTGTTTTGATTGGCAATTAACCATCCACAGAGCGGACAAACTCGCCAATTTGTCTGGATAGGGGAACGGCAACCTTGACAACGAGACTTTTCAGGTCTTTCTAGATTGATCCGTTCCCAAATCGGGACTTTAAGCTTACGACTGGTCTTTTTTAAATTTAGGCGATCGTAAAGTGACATTTTACTTAGAGCCAGCTACCCAATTAAAGCCAAAACTATAGAATTTATCTGCTTCTTGATGTCCGCTGAAGTATCTTTCTTCCTTCAAAATGGTTATTTGAGAGCCGAGATTGTTCACCATAGCAGCAGCACAAAAAGTTCGATTTCTATCTGGGTTATTGAGTTCTAAATAAACTTCTTCGCCATTAATTTTGAAAAACATTCGACCACCTACAGAGCTAAAATCAGATGCTCCCTGATAAATAAGAGCAAAAAACATCACTCGCTTAATCGTCTCAGGTTTGTAAATAGTCATGTTTTCCCCGTCTGTAGCTGTCCCAGTACGGTCATCTTTATCAAGAAAGATGTAAGGAGAAGAATTTTTAGAACCAAATTTTCCACCTAGAGGTTGGATAACTCCTTTAACACCGTCAACCGTTTCATACATACAGCCTAAATCAAGATCGGGAGCGCTGTTACCTGCGAGTAGTTTAGTGAAAAATCCTGAATTTTGATTGGACTGCTGATTCCAATTCAAATTGACATGAACTGTCAGTTGCTTTGAGCCACCTGTTTTACTCAGGTCTATTTTGTGTGAATCGCCGCTTTTCTGAAGTGTAATAGGCATAATAGGTTTACTTGGTATTTAACAGTAAGACTCAATGAGTTTCCCTAACCCAGGGACATTAACTCCATTGCCGATCGCCGCCATTTTCCACTCGTTATTGTGACGATATACTTCTGCCAAAATCATTCCAGTCATACCCATATATTCCTTGCCAGATAAATTGTATCGAGCCAGTTCTTTATTATTAGATGAGTTGACTAAACGAACAAAAGCATTTTCTATTTGACCAAAATCTTGCTTGCGAGTAACACATTCATAGATATTAACGACAAATATCAGCTTGGCAATATTGACGGGGATACGAGGCAAATCCATGATAATTACCTCGTCATCTCCATCACCAGCACCAGTCAAGTTGTCTCCTTGATGAATAATGGCTCTAGATGAATGCTGCAAGTTACCAAAGTAAATAACATTTTTGTTATCTGTAAGCTTACCGTTCGCATCTAAGCAAATGACAGATGCATCTAGATCGTAGTCATGTCCGCTACCGCCAAAATTACTAAAAAATCCACCACCCGAACGCTTAGCAACATCCCAACCCAGTCCACAGATTAATTTAGTTAGACCTGGTGCTTCCTTAGAAAGAGAGATTCGCTGTCCTTTTTGTAAAGAAATAGTCATTTTTATCCTTGTAATATATTTTTATTTTTTGCTTGTTTGACCCAAAGTGGAAACTCATCAATGAGTCTCTGATATAATTCGTCGTCAGTTATTTTTTGTAAGTCATCTACATGAAAAAAGTTAGCATTGTCAATTATTCTTCCTGGCATATTATCTAATTCTTCTAAGATTCCGTAATTGGAACCTCCTAATCCAACAAATTGCCAAAAAATCGGGTATTTTGCTGCTTTTACTAATGCTTTTTTTATCTCTTCATGATTCGTAACCCCACCATCACTAAGAAATATAACAAATGTAGGTAATTTACTAGATTCTTCTTGAGTATATTTTTTGATGACATCATTAATAACTAGAGGCTCGTTGTTACCCATACCTAACTCTTTCATCAGTGATGAAGTTTCAAAAAAAATTAAAGTTTTAACTTTTTCTCCACACTCTTTTTCTACATATCTATCTAAAGTCTCTTCAGTAACAGATTTAGTTCTTTTAAATTTCGAGCCAAAGAACCAAACATCTAAATTATGATCATTATCTAGCTTGCTAGCAACTGGAACTATTCTTTCCAGAAATGCTTGTACTGCTCCAGAATCATACTGATTAGTCATGGAACCAGAAATATCTAAAACTAATGCAACTCTTGCTACTAAATTATTAATTCCTTTTTTTTTGAGAATTATCTCTACTTTAGATTTAAGCAAATTAATATCAGCTTTCTTTTTAAGGTCTATTGTTTGTGGCATTAAATTACCTTGTAATGTGATTTAGTGAATTAGTCACTTTATCGAAAATCGGATTAATTAAATCCTAAAATCCTAGTAAAAACGAAGTTTTATAGACTCCGTTATTACTCAAATTTTCACTAGAATTGACAACGCTTATTTTTTAATTCTGATAACGATTTAGTAAAGCTTGCAATCCACCTTGATAACCGGAGCCAACGGCATTCAACCGCCATTCTCCGTCTTTACGATAGATTTCCGCCATAATTAGGGCAGTTTCAACTGAATAATCTTCAACCAAGTCGTATCGAACTACTTCTTGAGTTGTCTGAGCATTGATAACCCTTACAAAAGCATTTTGAACTTGACCGAAATTCTGAGCGCGTTCTACAGCTTCATGAATTGTTACAGTAATGACAATTTTTTGAACTTCAGCAGGAACTTTTTTTAAATCGATGTTGATTACTTCATCGTCACCATCACCTTCACCTGTAAGGTTATCTCCGGTGTGTTGAACTGATTTACCTGCGTCTGGACTAGTAAGGTTGTTATAGAAAATAAAGTGTTGGTCAGAAATAACTTTTTCGTTACTTCCCAACAAGAAAGCACAAGCATCTAAGTCAAAATCGTAGCCAGTATCTGTCGGCTTGACATCCCAACCCAAACCAACAAATATCTCAGTAAGTCCTGGTGCAACTTTATCTAGCGATACACGTTGTCCTTTTTTCAGTGTAACTGTCATTATTTGATAAACTCCTTTAAATTTTTAATTTGGTTAATTCAATCTTGTCTCTGAATTCTCTACTTGTAACCATCTAACAGTGCCTGTAAGCCCTTCTGATAGCCAGAACCTACAGCTTTGACACGCCATTCTCCATCTTTAGAGTAAAGCTCAGCCATAATCATAGATGTCTCCGTAGAGTAGTCTTCTGCAAGGTCGTAGCGAACAATTTCTTCACTGGTCTGGGAATTGACAATCCGTACAAAAGCATTTTGAACTTGACCAAAATTCTGCTCGCGTTCTAAGGCTTCATGAATAGTTACAGCAATGACAATTTTTTGAATCTCAGTCGGTACTTTTTTCAGGTTGATTTTGATAGTTTCATCATCCCCTTCACCCGCACCAGTTAGGTTATCTCCAGTGTGTTGAACTGATTTGTCTGTGTCTGGGCTGGTAAGGTTGTTGTAATAGATAAAATGGGCATCAGAAAGCATTTTTTCATTTGCACCCAGTAGGAAAATAGATGAATCTAAATCAAAGTCACGACCAGTATCTGTTGCTTTAACATCCCACCCCATACCAACAAATACTTCCGATAGTCCTGGTGCAACTTTATCGAGGGATATGCGTTCTCCCTTAGTTAAAGTAATAGTCATGTTCGAGAATCTCCTTAAATAGAAACAGTAAACTTATAAGCTGATTTGAAAATGAAAACCTGCGATAACTGTCGCTAGAATAGCGCCAATCGCTGCAATAGCTAGATTAGTCATATTAGAAGCGCTAGCGGAAGCTAATGCCGTATTCAGATCGGGAGAAGTCAAGCGTTCATAATTTTCCACTGCGACAGTTAGTTCTGGGAGCGAAGTAACAATAGAGCCGACAAAATAATGCAAACCTGCAAAGATTGCTACCCCAAAAATACTGCTTAGTGAATCAGAATATAATTCTGTCCAAGCAAGGAAAAGAGAATTAAGGATATAAGTGCTGGCAATTAAACCAATAGTTCCTACACCAAAAGCACTCCAGCTAGCATTCTGCTGTTCATCATTAATATCGTCAAATAATTCTGGTCTTTGTCTTTTGAGATTTCGCTCAAAAAATAAATACAAAAATACTCCACATACACCTATTATTCCAGATGTTACTAACCAGTACCATTGCCGAGGAGCATTCTCGGTTACGGGCGAAAACTGAAAAGCTCCCGTTAAACACCAATAAGCTAAGCTAGCAAAAACAAACATGAAAAAGGCGATGAGTGTATGCCATAAGAATAGTCCACGCTCCTTATTGACTAACTTTCTCAAACTTAAGAGCTTATCTGAACGACCTGTAAGCAACCATTTGCCTGCCACAAACACGGGAGCTATAAAAAACATTAAGTACATATTCGTGAAATTTGAACCTAATGGATTAGCAATTCCTCCTAAGCGCAGCAGACTCAAGGAAATTAACATCGAAAAAAGCTCGGGATTGTTTGTACTAGCGTTAATTACTAAAGTGCGCTGGTTTGAACCAAAATATTTTCCTGCTAAACCAGCTGCCGAATTCACCATTAAGTCTGTGGTGAAAGGAATAGCTTTAAAGCACACGACTGCTGATAGAACAACCGATATTAAGATGAAAGTAAAATTACCAAGCCGATTGTTTACTTCAACTAGTGTATTTGCAATCATGTTTTAATTTGTAATATTTCAATCAATCTTAGTAATGAAGAGATTATTTATAAATAGGACTTGCGTAACGGTAACTAAAAAGCTAGAATTCTAGACATTTAAATTTCCTCAACCTCAGTTAATTTAGAGGCTGTGCGTAAGTCAGAATAAAGTAAACACTAAAATATTAGCTATTAACGGTGTTTGAGAAACCAAGTTTATTCTCAATTAATGGCGAAAACATTTGATATCCTAATAACCGAAAAAGCAATTTATTAAATATTAAGTTTACTTTATTTATAAATGACTTCTACCAACTTCATTCAAATTAACTTAATGAAATAGTGTCTGGGAATTAGAAGAAATACGGTAATTTTAAAAATTTCCTAAAATCTATGAAAGATAGATATAGGTAATTCAACTTAAGTATTTTTTAATGCAAAAAATATTGACTTTTTGCTGCTTTGCATAAAACAGTCAAAAAAATACCCGCAAACAAAACGCCCGCAGGCTAGAAGCCTGGGGCTACAATTGCAAAGCCCACCTGCGTGGGCTGAATTCTTCATTAGCCCACGCAGGTGGGCTTCGTTCCTGTAGCGATACCCTTCGAGGGTATTGCTCTACTACCATTTGATACCTTATTGCTAATCCACCCGACAACGCCCTTCATCATCACAACCAAGTCTTTCCCGACGCTCTTTAACAACAGTTTCTAAACTAGGTCTTCCCGTAAGCTTCAACCGCAAATCTGCCCAAATACCGTAAATAAAGTTAGCTAACGCCCCCAAAATCGGTAACTTGGTTATCGCATAAACCCATCCCATCCCCAAAGCTTCGTAAACCCGACGGAAAACTTCGACGTTTTTAATTACCGTACCGTCGGGTAATACACCGTGAATTCGTCCCATCGCGGTTTCAAAGTCAACTCCACCATTTTCTTCTGGGCTGTAATGATCTGATGCAATATCTACAAACGCAACTTTACCTCTGCCAGCATCGCGTTTTTGTAAAAAGTTAACTTCGCGCAAACATAAGGGACATTCACCGTCGTAAAGTAGTTTGATTTCCCAAGGTTGGTTGAGGTTTTCGTTGGAATTATCGATCGCGGTACTTGAAAAAGACATAAGACTTAAAGTTGATTAATATTAAGTTGCGTATATGACCGATCTCTATATTGTGACAAATTATAAATAAAAGTAAAGATATTTCTCGATTATTGTGTAGAAGTAAATTTTGCGTAAGTTCTAACTATCTGAGTTATTTCGCTCCCTACCTCTTCTTATCCGAGCAGTATTGAAATGTCAACAAAGCCTTACCCTACTGACTGCTCCCTATTCCCTACTCCCTTGTCCCGATCGCAATTTTCAACGCCGACCTACTTAGTTTGTAGTTGCGCTATTGCTAAGAAAAGTTAGCGCAACTATCAACGTTTTTACCTTTAACTCATTACACCTATCGGACAAGCAACATTAGTTCCACCTAATCCACAATAACCGTTGGGATTTTTGGCAAGGTACTGCTGATGGTAGTCTTCAGCATAGTAAAATTCGGGAGCATCAAGAATTTCTGTAGTGATATCCCCATAACCTTCTGCCTTCAAAGCTTGTTGATAAGAATCGAGGGATGCTTCTGCAAGCTTTTTCTGAGCTTCCGAATATGTGTAAATACCCGAACGATACTGAGTACCAGCATCATTTCCCTGACGCATTCCTTGAGTAGGGTTATGGCTTTCCCAAAAAGTCTTTAACAGTTGTTCGTAACTCACTTTTTCGGGGTCGTACACAACTAGCACAACTTCATTATGACCAGTCTTTCCACTACACACTTCTTTATATGTAGGGTTCGGGGTTGAACCAGCAGCATAACCTACAGCAGTAGTATAAACTCCGTCTAACTGCCAAAATTTACGTTCCGCACCCCAAAAACATCCCATCCCAAATACAGCTTTTTCCATACCTTCAGGAAAAGGAGACTTGAGAGGATTACCGTTGACATAATGTTTTTCCGGTACCTGCATCGGCTCCGCTCTTCCCGGTAAAGCTTCTTCTGGAGTAGGTATAGTCTGCTTTTTACCAAGTCCGAATAATCCCATTGTTAATAACTCTTATTTGTGAAAACGTCTTAACCTTCCTTCATATTTTAAATACATTGTGTTAAATCGTGCGAGTGTGGAAGCTACGACATCGGATTTTAGATTTTGGATTTTAGATTAAGATTTAGGAGTTTGAGTTTTGACTCCCCATCCTGCCATCATCTAAAAATAGTAGTAGCAAATAAAACAACTTCCAATTAACAAAAAGCTAAAGATACCGCAAATACGATATTTCTACTTAAAAGAAAAACCCGTCTTCATAAAGAAACCGGGTTAAAGATAATATACTTGTGAGAAACAACTATATTTCTGATTATTTACGCTGTTACATCAGACTGATTTTTACGCTTTTTATAAAACATCGCACCGAATCCACTGACTAATAATGAACCTAAGATAGTTGTAGGTTCGGGAACTTCTTGAACTTCTACAGCTTTTAAGAAGTATTCGTTTCCTGTATCCTCACCAACACTGAAACCTAGCACTGTACCCTTTGCATTTAATGAGCTAAAGTCGAAAGTACCAACACCTGTATCAGTAACGTTACCACCAGGAATTGCAGCAGCAACTAATTGGGTTCCATCCACAAACAGTTTAAAGTCGTCGTTGGTATCAACTTTAGTAAAGGTAGCAGAAAGTAATTTTACTAATTTATTGAAGCCTAAATTAAGCGTCTCTTTTTTTCCTAATGCATCACCATCGATTTCTTGACGTTCTCCAACACCTTCGTTAACTCCTAAGCCGTTTTGGGATCTGATAACATTGCGACTTGTACCATTATTAAGTATTCCTGTTGCAGTTACATTCAAGTCATCTTTGTCAAATATAAATGATTCTTTGGGTCCTTCAAGTGAACCAGCAAAATCAAATGATATTGAAGCAGCAGAAGCGGCTGAAGTAGCTGTCAACGCGATTGTCGCAGCACCAGCAGCAGCGATGGATATTCTTTTTAATATGGTTGGAATAGACATATCTAAGGTTCCTTAACATTGTAAAAAATTATCAGTTGAAAATTAATCTTTTAAAGTTTGTAGCTATGATATTTGTTTATAACTACTCAAAAAATTAATTAGTAAAGCACCAAGTATTTAGTTAAATACGTAATCAAAAAATTAACTCGGTTAAAGTAACTTCAAAGTAAGAACACTGAATATTACTTTTCCTAAAGAATAATCTTATCTATTTATTACGCATTATCGTTGTTATTACGGTAGATGAACCTGCTTCAAATCACATCGGTCTGATTAAGTATTATTATGCACTAAATTTTATTTTTATTAATAAAGTTATTGTAAAAACAAACTAGCTTTTTTGTAAAAGTGTAAGTGATAATACTTAACAGGAATTTGTTTGCATTTGCATAAACGTGTTCCAAATCTATACAATTGCTTCTAATGCCTCAAATCAATGACACGATGAAGAAAATTCTCAAGTCCTGGAGATATTTTTAATGTTTTATTTGCTAGAACTGCTGTTAAAGTTGAATTTTCCTAACGTTCGAGCAATAAAGATTTGTGAATTAGCGCAATACACGAAACCTCAAGCCTCCGGTTTATCACAACACAATCAAGGAACACCCGCTCCATTAATTATCGATGCTCGTTCTCCGGAGGAATACGCAGTTAGTCATATTAAATCGGCACAAAAAATTGAAGATAATTTAGGTACAGTGAAACTTCCAGAAGTTCCTTTAGATAATCCCATCGTAGTTTACTGTTCAATAGGCTACCGTAGCGCCAAAGTTGCTCAACAGCTACAGCTTGCAGGATATCAAAATGTTTTTAATTTGAGCGGTGGTGTTTTCCAGTGGGTAAATCAAGGACACCCTGTTTTTCAAGGTCAGCATCAAGTAGAAATTGTCCATCCTTATAATTTAATCTGGGGAAAACTGCTTAAATCAAAGTATCATGCTGATATATATAGCAATCCTAAATGATTCGTAAGAAATTTATAAACAAGCTGGCAGTTAAAACCGCGACTATACAAACAAAGTCCATCTGCATGCACTTTCTCAAATAACCCGCGCAGGCGGTGAATCTAGTTGGCGGTGTCGGTTTCCGTCCCGCCAAACTAGTGAACCCGGAGGGGTTTTGCCTGTGTAGCCGCGACTTACAGTCGCCAGGTAGGCTTATTTCCTCATATATCAATTCGGATTGCTATAGTAAGTATTTAAGGGATTTATTTGATATTTGATAATTGATTTGAAAATGTCCTCAGTTTCAATAATAATTCCTACTTTTAACGAAGAAAGTTCTCTAAATAATACTTTGCGTCAACTTACTTTACTTTCACCACCACCACGGGAAATTATTGTAGTTGATGGTGGTAGCGAAGATGAAACCGTGAAAGTTGCAGAATCCGCTTTTAAGTCTTTTCCATTAACGATAAAAACACAAGTTTTGCAATCTCAAGGTTGCGGACGCTCGGTACAAATGAACTATGGTGCGAAGCAAGCAACTGGAGATCTTTTATGCTTTCTTCATGCAGATACCCGCGTACCTGATGATGTAATTGGTTTAATTGAGAAAACTTTGACCGACCCAACCGTTGCTTGTGGCGGGTTTATTTCTTTGATGATTGGTTCTCAAACTACTCGCTGGGGTACTTCGCTGCACAATTATCTTAAAACTTATTACGCCCCATTGTTATTTAAACCTCATTTATTTTTAAAAGGTTTACGGTTGTTATTCGGCGATCAGGTAATGTTTTGTCGTCGTAATGACTTTTGGGAGTGCGGTGGTTTTGATGAAGCGTTACCAATTATGGAAGATGGAGATTTGTGTCTCAAACTTGTACATAAGGGAAGAATATACTTAGTAAATCGCGTGGTGCAAAGTTCAGACCGTCGTGTTGCACTTTGGGGTGCTTGGAAGGCAAATGCCATTTATCTATACATCGGCTTTCTCTGGGGTATAGGTGTAAATACAAACTATCTCAAACAGTTTTATCGGGATATTCGCTGATTTACATTTAATATATGAAGTTTTATCACAAAAATTGTCAGTAACAAAATATTTTAGAAGTTACAGACGTATTAGTTATTAGCGAGTTGAATAAGGTAATTACACTTATATGAGAATGAAGTAGATTGTTTTGTCGTTACTAACAATAGGTTAATTTTAGCTTGTTGTTGAATGATTTGTATCGCTATTATCTTGTATATTTTAAGACAAAAATATCTAATGTTTAGCACGTTGTAGCTACATTTAGATTTGTCTTTGTTCGCTAAATATTCACACTGAAGAACAGGAAATAAACAGAAAATGAAAATTAGTAAGATTGTTTGTAGTTTAGCGATCGCAACAACTTTATTGACCGGAATCTCATTTAAAGCCAGTGCTAATCAACCTTTAGGTATAGTTACTCGCAGAAGCGAAGTTCAGCCAGAAGGAAGCGCACGGGAAATTCAAGGTACATTTGTTCTAGAAAACGTCACAGAATATCCTTTAATACTACAAATACAGCCTCTTGAAACTAGATCGTATAACTTTAAATTTAGTGAAGAAAAATTACTGCTCAAACCAGGTCAATCAGCACCAGTAAAATTTCAAGGTGCGATTACTCAGGATGGAAAATGGCAAATTAATGTGGAAATTAAACAGCTAAGTGAAGAAGGTGTACTTGCAGGAAGACATACTGTCGATTTGTATTTCTTAGTCAAAGAAGGGAAATATCAAGTTTCTACTTATGAAAAGTTATTTCTGACTCCTGATGTGCGAGATTCTCAATTAGGCAATTCTTTTGAATCATCTATGGATGATGGCTCTATACCCCGCGCACCGCAAACAATAAAGCGTCCGCGCATGGAACAATTATTAGAGATGGATAGAGAAGCCATCTTAAAAATACCCACAGAAACTGGAGGAAAAGAAGGACGTAGTACCGAACCGATTAGAACTATTAAACCGGGATTAATTAGACAACCAATTATTAAACCTAATCCTATATTTAAGCCTAATTCCGATACCAACCGTCTCAAAGCGACAACTATTAATGCAAAAGGTCGTTTCTCTTGGAAAGGTACAGATAACCAGTTGCATTCTGCTTTTGGATGGAGAGTACGTGCATGGCAAAAAGATGGTAGTAGCTGGAAAAAAGTTGCAGAGGATTGGATACAGTCTAACGGTTCTTGGCAATTGCAATTCCCTAAATCTTCAGGGACTGTAAAATTCCAGTACGTTGCTTTTAACGATTTCTTTACACCGCAAAATTCTTCTGGAGATACCTATCGTTGGGTTGGACCTCAAAGAAGCAGTATCAGTACCAACCATGATGAAGGTGGTTGGTTTGCAGATACAGCGAATGGTGCAGTGAGAGGTTTAGGTGAAATCTACGACGAGGGAATGAATCTTTGGTCTAAGCTCTATTGGAATGGGGGAATTAATCCTTTACGGAAGAAGTCCATCGACGTGGTTTTTCCTAACACCACCTATGATTGTGGAAATGGAAGCGGTAATCCTTGGAGTTGTGCGAATACTGGAGGTAAAATTTGGCTGATTCCGTCTCATGCAACTCGTAATGGAGTGATGCAGCACGAATTATCCCATCAAATCAACTATGAATATTGGAATAATAAACTACCTCCCAACTCTGGTGGTTCTCATAGTTTAGGTAGCTGCTACACTCCTGGGTTAGCCTTAACTGAAGGATTCGCTAACTTTATGGTTTTCTGGACGCAAGCACCGAGAAACTCTGCTCCAAGTGCTGGTTTTGATTTTGAAGTAGAGAACCCCGCATTTGCTTGTAAAAATCCCTTGGGTCGTAACGAGTCCTGGGTTGCATCAACTTTCTGGGATTTACACGATACCCGCGCTGATGGTAAAGATAATCTCTGGTTTAATCATGAAGGTGCAGTTCCCGGAATTTATTTGCGTACAGGAAAGAAAGATAGCATGGCAGATTTCCATGAGATTTACCGTAATGCTGCGAACCCCGAACATCGCACCATTATTGACGATATATTCAGGCAAAATTATATCATTCCGTAATTGAATTACACATAGCATAGTTCTTGTGGGATGGGCTTGCAGCCCATCCTTTGTTATATTTATTACTAATTTAATTCAAAGTTAACAATAATATAATTAAGTTTTACCGTTTAGAATCATTACTTTCAACGATTTCCTCTTAAATCAATATTCTCTGACAAATGTAAATATTAAAACCTTTAAGATGTCTTAAAAATCACAAAATAATGCTAGCATTCCCAAGTTACCTTTTGTAGGAATATGAAAACAAATCAACTTGATTTGTTCTCACCATCGGAAATTGATTCTGCAATTAGCAGAACTCCCGTGTTATTGATGGATGTGAAAGCTTTAAAAAAATGGAAAAAGCAAATATCCGCTCATCAACAACAAGTGAGAACAAGCGAACCAGTATTGCAAGTTGCTTTATTTGAAGTATCTTCAGCGCACGTTGACCCAGATACAATAGATCCGTTTGAATTAAAACCTTGTTCGCTGTCATTTTATCGACTACCAGCAGACAGTCCGGGTCAAGCTTGTCTTTACTTTGTTATAGATATGGCCGCAAATTTACTGCTGTATGTTGGGGAAACCTGTAAATCTAATCACAGATGGAAAGGAATCCACGATTGCAAACGATACATTGAAAAGTATCAAGATTTGCATTATCAATACGGTTTAAAGACAGCAGTTAACATCGCTTTTTGGTGGGATGCACCTGATTCTACCAGACCCCGACAACAGTTAGAATTAGCGCTAATTCAAAAATGGAAATCCCCTTTTAACAAAGAAAATTGGAAGCTTTGGGGACAACCGTTTGGGTGAGTCAGTTATCAGTTATCAGTACAAAATATTAACCTTGTACCTTAAATAATCGGCTGATAAATGGTTTTGAGTTTCAATTTCTAATTTCTTCTTTTTTTGCCCATCTTTATTTTTACCGATCGCTGATAACTGCTCACTGTTTATAAGCCATTCGCAAACTTTGTACGAGAATGACAAGAGAAGCGATCGCCATTATTCCACCCCAAAACCAGTAAGGTAAAAACAATTGTTGCTGTATTTGTCCTGTATCGGAAACTCCTAAAGGTCCTGCGGTACGGGTAAACAAATAATCGAGTTGATGGTAAGTACTTATACAGGCTTGTACTCCCAAGAATTGAATGCTAAATCCTTGAAACCAGCGGTTTGCTTTTAAGCCGATACCCAGGATAATTAAACCTAACAGCGAAATTACGGTTATTCCGAACAAGGAACGTACCCAAATTAATACTGATAAGAGCAGAACTCCACCTAGTATTTTCAAACTTAAACTTGCTGTTTTGAAACTGCGGGATGCCAAAATTAACATACCTCCTGCAATCGGAGGTCCCATCGGTCCAGCAGCAGCTACAAAGGCTCGACCAATTGGCCCGAATCTACTGCTATATTGTGCAAAACCAGAACCATTCGCAAAAATTTGCAGTTGACGAAAGTCTCCTCCTAATAGTATGGCTGCTAACCCGTGACCCATTTCGTGGAACCAAGTAGCCAGAATGGAGAATGGGTATAGAATATAACCTCCATAGGGTATTTGCCATAGTGCGATCGTCGCTACAGCCGCTCCAATTAACCACCATATTCCGATACGGTCAACACTGGTGTTTAGTTTAGATTCTAGTGTTTTAAGATCCATGCCATTTTGGGGATGTTTTTTTACTTTGCAACTTTACGTACCGCAAACTAATAATAGAAAACCGGGATAAGAAAAAAACGGAGGAAAATTAACTGCTTGCGTATGTATATATATTATAAATATTGAGGGAGAATTGTTTGGTCATGGGTGCGGCTACCTACACCGCACCGAGAAGCATCTAATAGTAGTTCACTACTGGTTTGTCCCATAAAAAATGCCGGGAGAGGGGGAAGAGGGGGGAGAAAAAACTTTCTGTTTTTAGGATACACCCATCAGAATTAATGGGACAGACCACTACTACTCCACCACATTAAATATGATGGGTAACGCTCTCGTAGTGCGTTCACGAAGTGTGCGCGAAGCGCAAGCTTCTAGCTCGCTCGTGGTAGCCAGCGAGCGGGACGCTCGCACTACCATAACTTCTCAGAACTTATGTGGTGGACTACTACTACTACTACTACTACTACTTCACCACATTAATTTTGCGGGGTAAGAAATTTGTAGTGGGAGCGTCTCGCTCCCTGATGG
>NZ_JAYGHM010000028.1:23671-33079 GCF_034931125.1 Rivularia sp. UHCC 0363
TAAATTCGTAGTGCGTGTGCGCGAAGCGCAAACTTCTAGCTCGCTCGTTACAACCAGCGTTAACGTGAATCTGCTGTCTTCGGCACACGCACTACCCAAACCCCTCATAACTCTCCGCTATTTCTAATTTTCAGGCTTAACTGAACGGTATTGACTTATAAGCACAAAAAGTATAAATTAATTATTAGAGTGATGGATAAACGTTAAAACTAAAAAACTCCTAACTCCTAACTTTTAAAACGGATTGTAAATCACGGAGAAATATAAACCGTTTTCTTGCAACGTGTCTTTTTCCCCTTCCAGTTTAATTAAGGGAATTCCCCAGTCAAAGCGGGCTGTGAGTCGCTGTTGCAGTTGCAGACGCAATCCCAATCCTAAAGAAAATAAAGTATTGTCGGTTGCACTACCCAAATCTTCTCTACCTCCTCGGTTCCAAGCGGTACCAAAGTCTACAAAGGGAGCAAGTTGCAAAAGATTGTTTTCTCCGGAAAAACGAGCAATGGGAAATCTGACTTCGGCTGATGCAAAAACGGCATTATCTGCAAGCAAAGCATCTTGACGGTATCCTCTAACACTTTCTTGTCCGCCGATGCCAATTTGCTCTAAAGGTACTAAGGGTCGGTCTGCTAGCTGTACATCTCCCCGTAATAATAGCAGGGTATCTGGTGCCAAAAGACGTACCCACTGGGCTTGTCCTCTCCAAGCAAAAAATCGACTATCGGGAGATATGTTGTTAATTGTGGAATCAAGAGCGTCTAATCCAATGCTGAACTGAGAACGTAAAGCGAAGACTTGGCTGCTGTTGCGATTTGTCCAATCTTGGAAAAAACGCACCGCACTAATGCGCGTTCTTCCATCTTCGTCTGCACCGGGGGAATTCGGGAAGGGAATTTCGCCGTTAAATAAGCTGGCTTTACTTTCTCGACGACTAGCTGTTAAACCTAAAGCAAATTCTTTGGTGGGTGTTTGTACTATGGGCTGACGTAGCGATAGTTCGTAATAACGAGACTTTGATTGAATATCAAGGACATTAAAGGGACTTTCAATTACGTCACTATCGGAAATACCGTAGCTAAATCCTAATGTCCCGTTGCGAGGATTTAGGGGCAAAGTATAGTTAAAATCGAAAGCGTTGCTACCGTCAGTATTACTATAACCCGCATTGATACCGTCACCGAAGCCGAACAAGTTAGCTTCACTGACCTGAATTTGACGGCGAAAACTTCCTACTGCTGGCGATCGCCCGTTATCCAAGCTCAGTTGCGTGTTAAAGGTCTTTGTTTCTCTAATACTTATCTCTAATAAACTTTCTCCAGTGCGAGTTCCAGCAGAAAGTTCGGCTGAAAGCTTATCTATTAAAGGGTTAAGCTGCAACAGTTGTAATGTTTCAAGCAGTTTTTCACGATTGAGAGGTTTCTTTGTACCGCGAGCAATGCGAGAACGAATATATCCAGAATTTAATCTGCGATTTCCACTGATTTTAATATCTTCTAATCCACCTTCGATTATTTCAATTTCAACTGTACCGTCTTGAAACTTCTGAGGTGGAATCAAAGTTCCGCTGGTGATATATCCTTTGTCAAGGTACTTTTGGGTAATTTGCGATCGCAGTTGCAAAATTTCGGCGAAGGTGATCGGACGGTTGGTATAAGATTTCGTAATTTCATCAAAATCTTTCTCACTAAAAACTGTACTTCCTTTAATGATAAATTTATTTACAATAACTGTTTGAGGAAGTCCTTCGGGTGCTTCGGGTGTGGTAGGAGTAATGTCAGGTAGCAACTCTTCGGGTGGTGGTAAAGTCGGGATGTTTGGTTCCGGTAGCGGTTGAGTTGATGGCGGCTTGGTGGTATCTTGAGGAGAAGATTGGCGGCGCTGCGGTATTTGGGCAATGGGATATTTAAATAAGATATCTGCATTTGCAGATTGCTGGGAAGATAAATTAGAAGTTAAACTATCTAAGATTTCTTTGTTTCGTTGAATAGCACTCTTTAACCTAACTGCTTTTGAAGCAGGATAAGATTTTCGATCTAACTGAGATACTTCTGTTTGTTTAATTTCTTCGGCTTTAAGTGGTTTTACTAAAGTCATGCTAGATAGAAGAGCAAAACTTAAACACTGACAGCATTTATAACCATTTGAGAATAAAAAATATTTAGCAATCATAATAACAGGTAAATGAACACCTGGACAACATAAAGGAAACCGTAGTTACCGGGGTAAGAAGTGTAACATTACTCTTGTAACTGAAGATTCAGCGATTTACCTCGTTGATTTTACCAACATCTAGGTTGCTGTATATGAAAACTTTAATTTATGGGTATTATGATGCTCTGCTCTATTAATCAACTGTTCGTAGTAAAGATAGATTTTAACCTTAAGATGTTCTGAGTTAAAGTTCTTACTAGAAGTGTAGTATTTAATCAATTAAACCGACTTCTGTCGCCCTATTCCTAGTGATTATACGGAGGTTTTTACCTTGATGTTTTAATTGTTCACTATCAATACCTAAAGCTTCTTGCAAGTTAAACCAATAATGACGCACCATCCGCTCGGATACGCTAATATGTTGAGCGATCGCTTTATCCTGCAATCCTTCTTGATAAGCTAAACTTAGTAATCTTGACCACTCTGGTTTTTCTTGCAATCCAAAATTTATACAAGGAATATCTTTAATATGAGTGATTCCCTGTAAAGCCCATCTGATTCTAGTTAACATCTCTTCTACAGTCTCGCTTTTATCTACTACCGTAAAACCTCCACAATGAGAATCAATCTCATATTTCATCCGGACTAAAGTTTTAATATGAGCGCTTTGAATGACAATATTTAATTGGGGATAGTGTTGAACTATCTGCTTGAGCATCTGCATCCCTGTTTCAACATTCGCGTTCCTTCCAGACTGATGTGATATATAAATATCCATAATTAATAAGTCAGGCTTAAATGTTGAGATTTGATTTAAAGCATTTTCGGCGGTTTTGGCTGTAATAATTTCTACATTTGGATATGTAGAGGACAGGATGTTGAATATTCCATACAAACACAATTCATGATTGTCAATCAACAAAATTTTGCGCGGTAATTTTTCTGATAAATTCTGGTTCATAATCGGTTACTAAGATTTCAAAACGAGTGATAGCTTAATTGCTCAAATCGTGTTTAGATATCATTGGTCTAGGAATTTAATTCATTTGATATTGATAAACTCATAAATTTAGATTCTGCTCACAACCCAACATTTACTTTTGAATTTGTCTAAAATACGCAATGTATTTAGCAAAAACCTCTTTAGATGTTTCAGAAGTAAATCAGGAATTTTCTGTAAATCGTAACAAAACTTTACAAATAAATTCTGAAGAATACTTATTACCAGGATGTTTAGAACACAAAAGCGATAAATTGCCACAAAATAATAATTATCAACAGATCCAGGATGATAGTTATAGCGGCTTTCAAATAGCGATCGCGACTAATTTTCCAGCCAGAGAACAGTAATACACCCAGTAACCGCAGCGAATATAATTGTAAAGGGAAAAATATTAAACCAATCACAGCACAGCGAAAAGCTCGCTCCAGCGTTTCATCTGCGGGTGAGATTTTGTCAAATTCATCATCAGTATCATCATCAAAAGTCTGGAATGGAATATTGGTAGCTGTAAGAATATCAATTGCATTATTCATATCTGCACGACGCACTTTCAACTTAATCCAGCCTACAGCAACGCTTAAATGCCATGCAAAATTTGTCGTTGCTTCATCCGCAAGCAGACAGCTTATTCTTGCAGCTTTTAATTGCTGTTCCGCAAGGGATGCTTCAATGGAATTTGTAAAAGTTGCGATCGTTACAAGCTCGTCGTTATTCATATTTTACCCCTCTGATTAACTATTTATTTAGCAACTCCAACAGATGTTTTTCATATCAGAAATACTTAAGTAAAAAAAATATTGCCTCCAAAAATATATTATTGCAGAATTTACGTAGGCTTTAGTTGAGTGCTAATTCTAAATACTGTAGGTATTTATGAAAAAAGTTTGATATAAATTACGACTTATGTAAACGTAACTATAAATTATTTATTCCAGACTTGCAAAATCCTTGATTTCTTAAAACATCGGGCTTAACACAAGCTAAAAAAATATTCTTTGTCTAAGTATAAAGTCAAATAAAAATCAGAAAAAGCATTTTTTACAAGTATTTATACTTTTTAATTTTTAGCCTAATATCAGCTTTAATTCAATAGATTAGATACATTTATATAGGTATTTTATCCTGAGTATTTATCTATATTTTTTATATTCAGAGGTATTTAAGATTACTTTAAAGCCCGATTTTTATTGTTAGAAATGAAAGTGTCAGGTAAAAATCAGGTGCGTTTGCCGAACTCATTTACAGGAGAAAAATTACTCATGAATGACTTCGACATACCGCTAAATAGTGAATCATCTTTAATTGCAAGTCCTCAAGAATTAGTTCCAAATTCTGGATTAGATGGAGCAGACTTAATTTCTGGATCGTTAAAATCCTCGAATTCTGCAATGCTACCCACCCTAGAAGAGGATGTCTTACGCTACGAAGCCGAAGAATTGAATCTAACCAACTATTTCGTTGAATCAAATATTGCATCTTCAGGTGGTAAACACATTTCTCTTGTAGGTAGCGATGGTAAAACTGGTACAGCAGCAGGTGTTTTTAATGGTGAAGCTGGAACTTATCAGGTAAATGTGGGTTTTTACGATGAAAATGATGGAGTTTCTTCTGTAGATATTACCGTTGCAGGTGACACTCAAAGCTTTTTATTGGATAAAGACTTACCTGGAAATGCTGCTGTTGCAAAAACTTTAACATCTCGTGTCACCCATTCGGATATTGAACTGCAACCGGGGGATGATTTCAAGATCGAAGCGCAACAGAATGTAGGGGAATTTGCTCGCTTTGACTACATTGAGTTTACCCCGCTAGATACCGATACCGATACTCCTGGAGATAATAATCCTGGTGGAACCGATACTCCGCAGGATGCATCTACATATTACGTTTCATCTAAAGGTAGCGATGACAATCCAGGGACTAAAGAACAGCCTTGGAAAACGATCGATTATGCTGTTGGTAAAGATTCTACGGTGAAAGCAGGAGATACTATTTTAGTTCAGCCTGGTACTTATACAGAGTTGATTACCCTTGATAAATCAGGTAGTAAAGACCTCGGTCACATTACTCTCAAAGCAGATGGTGAAGTAACTCTACGCGATCCAGACCCTATTAACGGTGGTTTTAGAGAGGGTGTAATTCAGTCTGCTGGAGAAGGTTACTGGATTATCGATGGGTTTCGGATTGAGAATACATCCTGGGCTGGTATTGCGCTCCGAGATGCTAATAATATGATTGTGCAGAACAACCATACTTTTGAAACAGGAGCTTCAGGTATCATCGTTTTACCCGAAAGCTACTATCAAGGTGGAGATGCTGAAGTTACTAGTAAAGATATCAAAGTGGTAGATAATACCATTGAACGAGCCAACTGGAGATGGACGGGTAGAGGAGATACTAGAGGTACACAAGAAGCATTGAGTATTTGGGGTGTAGATGGTTTTGAAGTTGCGAACAACGTTGTTAAAGAAGGTAAACGTGAGGGTATTGATGCCAAAACTGGCTCTCGGAATGGTTCCATTCATAACAATACTGTAACGGGTGTTGCTCAAGTCTCCGGTACACCAGGGGGTTACAACGGTGGTCCTGCGATCTATGTTGATGGAAATCGTGCCGATACTTTCAATATCGATATTTACAGCAACATTGTCTACAGTAACGTTGCTGATGGGATTGTAATTGCTGATGAAGCTCCACAGCAAGGAGATGTTAAAGACATTCGAGTTTACAACAATGTAGTTTATGGGAATGGGAAATTAGGCATAAATGGTGGTGTGGGAATTATGGTAACTAGCAACGTTAGCGATGTTGAAGTTATCAATAATACTGTAGCTAATAATATTCAATCGATTTTGATTGATGGTACTGATTTCAACAAAGGTATTAAAACGAGTGGTGTTGTAGTTCGTAACAACATTTTTGCTGATGCTAAGTACCGTAATGGTTTTATTGAAGATGCAAATGATGTTGTCTTGGATAATAATCTGTTTACGGATACCTTTGAAAAGCTCTATGAAACTGGAAATGGATTGAATAACTTCAAAGAAACAAACAACACCAAGGTTAAATCAATTGGTTTCTTGGATTCCAAAGGTAATAATTACCATCTATCTGCTGATTCCCCTGCAATAGATATAGGTTCGGATGCAATTCCCGATTACGCATCTATCGATAAAGATGAGGTGAGACGAGATCGAGATGATGCTCCCGATATGGGTGCTTATGAGTATCGTGGATCTAAGTAATTCATAAATATTCCTTACTTAACCACATAAGTTATGAGGGGTTCGGGTAGTGCGAACGTCTAGCTCCCTGGTGTCAATTAGGGAGCTAGACGCTCCTTTTTAGGAGTTAGCGAGACGTTTGTCCTACCAACGCGCACTACAAACTAGATTTAGACCGCTGATACACCCGATCGTAGGTGATTTCAATCACATTTAGTGTCTTTAGATTGTGGTAGATGTACTCTGAGTAAATTTACCCACAAATCACTGTGAATAAAAAATTTATATTTACGCTAATAGCTTTGACTATGACTGCTTGCGGAACTTCAACTTCTACGAAAAAGCCAATTGAATCATCTCAATTAGAACCGATCGCGGAAACTACTCCTGTATCTCAGGTTATGACTGAAGTAACACCATCACCGATTCCAATAAAAGCAGTAGATAAAATAAAGCCAATTAAACCCGTTGTTAAATCAGCGAAAGTACCTGAAGCTAATCCTACTGCTGCTGAATCTACAAAATCCACGCAAACCGTTAAACCTGTTACCAACACTACGATTGCTCCGGAAAAACCAGTAAATATTACCGAGTTAGTTGCAGATATTAGCGGTAATATTGGGTGCAGCAAGGTAAATAAAAATTATAAAATTAAAGTGGCAACAATTGCGATCGCCAAACATAATCCTCAAAGTTTGCAGGGTTTGAGCAAAAGCCAAATTAAGCAAGCGGTGACACAAAGTATTGCTGACGATCCCGAACGAACTGATGGTTTAGTAGCAGAATACAGAAGTAGCAACTGTGCGAACGCGAAAAATCCTACGGTTGCGACAACATCTGTAGATGTTGATAATAGTAACAGCGTTCCTGCAAGTTCTGGTGAGGTTATTCCTTCACAGTCTGGTAGCTGTAAACAATTGAGAGCGCAAGGTATTAAAAATATTAGCGTTGCAGCCAACCCGTGGGCTGGTAGATTAGATAGAGATAACGATGGCGTTGCTTGTGAATCAAAGTAAAAAAGTCTTCTAACTTCAGATAGATTTTTGCATAATCTGACAATAGTTTATTTACATTCATCTGGTTTGATGTCTAGCGGCAGAATATTTGCTTATATTTAAAAAGTGACATAGATCATGAGGTGATGGGTATGGGAATCAAAGATAGATTTTTGAGAAACTCGAAAAAAGAACCAGATCAAATAGATAATCCACAAACTATAGATATCCAACCATCACCCGCTGGTGAAACATCTTCCGAAGCGGAAAAAGGATTTATCAAACAAATGTGGAATAAGTTCCGCAAAGATTCGCATTCGGACGAAACACCAAAAGTAGAAGCACAAACAGAAATTCCAGCAGATACTCAACCAATCAATGGAGGAGTAGAAACTGAAAATAATCAAAAGGTTAATAAAAAGAATAAATTGCAATCGATTATACAGAATATATTCAGAAAAGATGCAGTTATTTCCTCACAATCGGCAACCGAAAATACTGTTGAAGAAGTGAAACCGCAAATTGTTAGCGAACAAACCGTAAAAACAAATCCTAATAAATTAAAAAAGCTATTTAGTCAGTTAACTCAAAAAGAAAAAGAAGAAATCCAGACAGAAGAAGCGATTGAAGAAGTAGAAGAAAGATTAGAAACCGTTAGCAATAGTAGTAAAATTAAAAATGTATTTTATAAACTAGTAAAATCAGTAAATCCCCAAGATATTCAGAAATATATTCCGAAAATAACCGAAAAATTACCGTCAATGAATCGCGGTCCAATTAAAGAAATTTGGCCAAAAATTCAATCATTATTTCAGATGGTTGTAGATCCGACAGTTGCTTGGAAATCAAAAGCATTAGCAATTGGTTCTTTGCTTTATCTGATATCTCCCTTCGATGCGATTCCCGATATAATTCCTATCGCTGGACTTACCGATGATGCAGCAGTAATTATTTCCGTAGTCTCCACCTTGGCTATCGAGTTAAGTAAATATGCTAAGCAATCAGCCAGTAAAGGAATTGAAGTTGCAGAAGAATTAGCCGATATAGAAGTGCGGAAATATAACCGCATCGTCAGAATTACATTAACTGGTAGTATTATCGCTGCAATATTGGCGATCGCCGTAAAAATCATCCTCAAGCATATATAATGGAGAACTACTTTAATTTATACAGCGTGTTCCGGTTATCGCTGTTCGCAATCACCTTTTACGGAACCGTGCAATTAATAATCAATTTGTTGCGCTACAAACCTTATTATGATAAAGTCCCCAAACCTATAAAAGGATTCTTATTCACTACAGGAGGAGCTTTATTTGAAAGAAAATTTAGACAGCATAAAAACGATTTTGTGGTAAATGGTCTACTTT
Source organism: Rivularia sp. UHCC 0363 (assembly GCF_034931125.1). NCBI lineage: Bacteria > Bacillati > Cyanobacteriota > Cyanophyceae > Nostocales > Rivulariaceae > Rivularia > Rivularia sp. UHCC 0363. The sequence goes on from NZ_JAYGHM010000028.1 coordinate 32,409, forward strand.
TAGCCGTTCTAATCATTTTGAACGTAATATTATTCTTCGCTTAAAGTTGTTAATTGTTAATTGATAATTGATAACTGTTTTAGGACTTAACAAAAAGGCATATTCTGCTCGTAGGGTGCTGTGACACTATGTTTGATTTTTAACGCAACAATAAGGTTTTAGTGTCACGCACCAACCGGGGTTTTGTGACAATTGCTGTCCATCCACACCTAAATCTTTCAACTTAGCCAATAATTATTCTATTCGTTGCTGTGCTGCTTCAACTTGCTGCTCTGCTACCATTGCTCTTTCTTCCGGGTAAGTCACTTTCCCAAGGTGGTTCATCACTCCACAAGTCACATGGGGGAATAATAATATTTTCTGTATCTGTTTGTATAGTCGATTGAGTAAGCGCTTGAGAATTTTTTGCAGCCGTTATCGTATTTAAGGGCTTTTGTAATTACCGTAGTAATTACATTTTAATTAATGGTTAACCATTAAATACATGATGGTGCGTTACGGCTAAAACATTATTGTTTTTATTTTCCATAATATTTTTTATGCTGTAACACACTAGTACCGTTCGGCGTAAATAAGCCTACTATTTGCAAAAGCTGTAAATGCTAGTTTTTTCAAGGCTCTTAATGGTGGGTTTATTTCCGCCATACTGTACTAGGCTGTTGACTCTGTAG